>JAQCJA010000501.1 GCA_027593305.1 bacterium | reverse complement strand
CCCGCCGCTCACGTCGTCACGACGTCCTCGGCGAGGCCGACAAACCGGTTGCCCGCCAGGTGCGTGTTTCTGCAATCAGCGGACAGTCGAATGCCGATCCGCTGCCGCCTCTGTCCGGAGTCTTCGAAGCGGCAGTCGCGGATCATGACATCGTGGGCGGCGCCCTGGAAGTCGATGCCGACGCCATCTTCGGCAAAGCCATTGTCAATGAAGTGACAGTTTTCCACGACGTTGCGATGGGCGCCGCGGAACTCGTTCAGCGGTTGGCGGAACAGCAGGCCCACACGATGGTTGCCCTGCAGGCGTGTATTGTGGATGCGGTTGTCCGTATCCCGATGGCCGATGGAGATACCGAAATCGCGGTTGTCGGAACAGTCACAATCCTCCGCCAGGCCGTCCGTCACACCCCAGCAGAAGAAGATGCCCTGGCTGTTGCCGCGGGAGACGCAACGGCGGAACACGGGGCGCTGCGACCCGGATCCCGGATGGAATCCCAGATTGGCGTTGTCCAGCGCCTGACACTCGTCGAAGCGCACATCGTCACAGATCTGGAAACTGAAGCCGTCCCCGTTGTACTGCCGGGCGATGACGCGGCGAAAAGTGAACCGGTGGCACTGCTGCAGGAACACGGCGCCGGCGTAGTTGCCGTTGATCTCCTCGTTGTGCGCCTGATTGCCGTCGAGCACAAGATCCTCCACGAGCACGTCGCAGACCCCCTCGGCGGCGGTGAGCACGGGAAACAGCGTGGCTGCCGTGGCCTTCGCATCGAGCCAGAAATTCTTCTCCGGGCGGCGGTTCAGGCTGATGCGCTGACCATCGACGGCGATGACCGTGGCGCGGACGACGTCGGCCAGTCCGCCGGACGCCGAATACCCGCGCAACATGATGCCACAACCCGGCGCAAACAGCGATGGATCCGCCACGGTGATGCCGTACTCGTACCAGTCGGACTCCTGAATCAGCGGCGTGCTGGCACCGGCCGCCTTGCGCAGGATCGTCTCGGGCCCGGCGCCACGGACCGTCAGGTTCGGGCGCAGAAAAAGGGCGTTGTGCATCTGGTAGGTGCCTGCAAGGATCTGCAGAACGCCGCCACCGAGGCCCGCCAGGTAGTCGGCACCGGCCTGCAGAGCACGGTCATCACTGCCCTCGAGCTGCCCCCCGGGGCCGACGGTCAGCGTCAGTTGACCGGGAAGGGCACGGGTGCGGCTGTCATCCGCGGGATGGTTGTTCACGAGGGCGGCTCAAGGTACTCGACGGGCGCAGAAGGCGCATCACCGAAGTCCGGAATGTCGAGCCGCATGCCCTGCTGCATGGCCGATTCGTGGGCGATGATTCCGGGCATGGCATAGCGCGCCGCAGCCCAGACGTTGTTCGGTGGCACGGCGCCGTCGACGGCGGCCCGCACGAAGTCATCGATGAGGAACTGGTGGGAGCCGGCATGACCGCTGGGGCTGTTGAGAAACTCCCGTGGCAGGCGATGCACCGGATGCAGCACCGACATGCCCTCGTGGGTGCCGTCGGCGGCGGTGGCAACGGCCATCGGCTCCGCCCCCCGTGCAGCGGCGGGCACGCCAACGCAGGCAAGTTGTGCGTCGACGACCTCGGTGTCCTGTCCATTGCGGGTCAACCAGCGTGCCCCCGCCACCTGCTGCTCAAAGCTGCCCTGCGTGCCGAAGAGGGACATACGCACGGCGCCGGGGTGACCGAGGCGACGCATCTCGTTGACGCGACACGAGGAGCCATCGGACAGACGGAACAGGGCGGTCTGATTGCTGAAGGGATTGTCCCAGCGATTGGCGCCGACGCCGAACAGTCCGTCCTCGTGGTCATCGACGAAGCCCTGACAGGACACATGCGTCATGCGGGCGCCGGTGACGGAGAGGATCTGGCTCGTCGAGTGGGTCGGATAATGCATGGGCGGACCACCTGCGGTCTCGCGCCAGCGCTGCCCGCCGCGCCACTTCATGACATCGTAGAGACCGTGATCGAAGTCGTGGATATATTCAGCCTCCGCATAGACGGCACGACCGAAGTCGCCGGCGCTGAACCGCTGTCGGCAGTAGAGTACGGCCGGGTAGTAGTAGCTGGTCTCGCCGAGCATGTAGACGCGACCGGAGTCCTGCACGGCAGATACGAGACTGCTGATCTCGTCCGGAGTGATCCCCGTAGGCACGGCACTGTACACATGTTTGCCCGCCCGCAGTGCGGTGACCGCCTGCGGTGCATGCAGCCAGTTCTGCGTGAAGAGGGCGACGGCATCGATCGAGTCATCCCCGCACAAGTCATCCAGGGAGGGTGACGTTTCGGGCAGGCCGAAGGTCTGCGACGCAGCGGCGCGCTTGTCGACGTCGACATCGCAGAGCACGACACCATCCACCAGAGGATGCGCCTGCAGCAGGGGGATGAAGCTGCGCGCGAAGGAACCGCAGCCGACGACACCGATCCGGATGGTCATGGCTGGCAAATAACGGGCCGCCCTCGCGGCGCGCAAGGTGCGGTGGCTATACTTGAGGCCTTCAAGATGCAGCCGGAAGTGACAGGAAAGTGACAGGAGTGTGACCGGGACCATGAGACTGACGCAGGAACAGACAGGCCAGTTCGAAGAGCAGGGGTATCTCGTCGTACGCGACGCCCTCACCGATGCCGATCTCGATCCTGTGATCGAGGAATACGAGGCACACATCGACCGACGGGCGGCAGAACTGAAAAGCGAGGGCAAGATCACCGACGTTCATGCCGGGGCGCCCTTTGACCGGCGCCTGGCGCTGATCTGTCGCGAGTGCAACGAGATCTACCCCGAACTCGACATCATGTACCTGCGGGGCAGGGCGTCCTTCGCCTTCCTGCGCAATGACAACCTGCTCGACATGGTCGAGGCTTTTGTCGGCCCGGAGATCACCTGCAGTCCGATCCAGCACATCCGCCCGAAACTTCCCGGCGGGCTGGCGCCGCGGAGCAGTGATCCACACGTGGTGCCCTGGCATCAGGACGCCGGCGTTACCTGGGAAGAGGCGGACCCGACCTTCATTCTGACCGTGTGGTTGCCGCTGTCCTCGGCCATTGCCGAGAACGGCTGTCTGCAGATCATGCCCCGGACCCATGGGAGTGGTCTGCGCCAACATGTCACGCGCGGCGGTGAAGGGACCGTCATCACCGACGAGGAAATGCCGGATGCCGAGGTCCTGACGTTGCCCATGGAAAAGCGGGACGTGCTGTTTCTGCACAAGGAGATCCCGCATCGATCGACGTCGAACCGGAGCGACACGGTGCGCTGGAGTATGGATCTGCGCTATCAGCAGACCGGCACACCGACGGGGCGCCCCTTCCACCCGGACTTCGTCGCCCGCAGCCCGACGCGGCCCGAGTCCGTGCTCAAGGATTGGGCAGATTGGGATCGTTTGTGGGCGGCCGCACAGGCACAGGCTGCCATCGACAAGCCGCGTGGCCATCGGTGGCCATCGGTGCCGAAGAGGTAGATCTCAGGCGACGTCGGACAACAGTTCCTGGGCTTCGATCATGCGTCGGTAGGGACCGTTGCCGGACAGCAATTGCTCGTGGCTGCCGGTCTCGACCACACGTCCCGCCTCAAGTACGACGATGCAATCCGCATGCCGCACCGTGGACAAACGGTGGGCGATCACGAGGGTGGTGCGTTGCGCCATCAATCGTGTCAGCGCCTGCTGGATCAACAGTTCCGTGTGCGTGTCGACGGCGGAGGTTGCCTCGTCGAGAATCAGCATCGGCGCATCGAGCAGGATGGCGCGGGCAATGGCGAGGCGCTGCTTCTGGCCGCCCGAGAGCCGCACGCCACGCTCACCGATGAGGGTGTCGTAGCCTTCCGGCAACTGTTCGATGAACTCGTCGGCATTGGCTGCCGCCGCCGCCTTGCGCAAGTCCTCAG
>JAQCJA010000500.1 GCA_027593305.1 bacterium | reverse complement strand
CAGGTAGCCATCCCGCTCGAAGGCCGTCTTCTCTTCGTCGGTGACCTGGTGTTGCAGGCAGGCAGCGTCCATCAACGGATGTCTCCATCATAGGGGGTATGGTTGTCGGCCAACGTTGCCCCATTGTTGCCGGGACGTCAATCAGGGCGCAGCACCGACGGCGAACCTTATCTTTGCCCGCGGTGTGCGCTCTCACGTCGCCAATGGAGCCCAAATGAAGATCACCAAGACCGAAGTGTTCGTCCTCGGAGACCCTGAAACCGCTGGACCCGTCGACGGGTCTCGCATTCATGGCCTGGCCTTCATACGCATTCACACCGACGCCGGCATCACCGGCGTGTCGGAGATCTTCTGCGTACCCCCGGGGGTGGCGCGGGCCGTGCTCGATGGTCCGGAGTCCCTCTTCGGGCGACAGCTGCTGGGCGAAGATCCCGTGACCCCGGAGCGGCTGTGGACCCGCCTGTATAACAGCATGCTCCACGGCAACCGCCGCGGCTGGGTCATCATCTGCCTGGGCGCCGTCGACGTTGCCCTGTGGGACATCTACGGGAAGTCTGTGAATCGACCGGTCTTTGAGCTGCTGGGTGGTGCGGAACGTTCGCGGCACCAGACGGTCGATGCCAGCGATGGCCAGCAGGTGATTCCCTACTGCACAATTGTGTCGGATGGCTGGGACCGCGACAGTGTGCTGCGCGAGCAGGTGGATCGTGTCGTGCGCCTGCGCGAACTGGGCTACCGGGCGTTCAAAGTGGAACCGATGAATCAGACACGGGAAACGATCGTGGAACTGACGCGGCGCACGCGGGAGGCCATCGGTCCGGAGCCGATGCTCAGCGTCGACGTCGGCTACCTGTGGAACGATGTGGGTGCCGCCGTGGCTACCTTGCGTGAGCTGGAGGAATTCGACGTCTTCTTCTTCGAAACGCCCTTCCCGGTGGATCGCATGGACGCCTACTCCAGCCTGACAGCGCAGACCCCGATGCGGATCGCCGCCGGGGAACATGCCGTCACCCGCTGGGAGTTCCTCGACTTCATGGAGCGCGGCGGCCTGCAGGTGATGCAGCCCTACATGACGACGTGCGGTGGCCTGACCGAAGCCCGGCGCATCGTCGAACTGGCGCAGGCGCGCGGCGCCATCGTCTGTCCCGGCAACTGGTCAACCCATGTGCTGGGGGCGGCAACCGTGCATCTGGCGGCGTGGTCGCCCATCACGCCCTTCATCGAGTCGGCGCCGAGTCAGGTCTACGGATCGCCTCTGCGCAAAGCGCTGCAAGGCATCGGGCTGCCCGTCGTGGATGGCGCCATCGCCCTGCCCACAGCTGCTGGCATCGGCATCGACCTGCCGCTGGACCTGATCGAGGAGTTCCTCGTGCCGGCGGAAAAGGGTTGGCGGTACCACGAGGAGCAGTAACGCGCCGATGACGGCAGACAAGCCGGCCCATCCTTCCACCCGATTGAAGGTTTACAAGATGACCGATGTCCTCTACGTCGCCGTTGCCGGTGACGCGCCGCACCTGGCCTGTTACCCCATCGGCAAGGACGGTATCACCGCCGCATCATCCCGCGTCATCCTGCCCGGGGCACCGGCAGACCTGGCGGTATCACCGGACCATCGCTTTCTCTACGCCGATGTCAGTGTCGACGGCACACATCAGTATCTGAGCTTTCACATCGATGCGGCATCCGGTGCCCTGCAGCCTTTCGGCCAACCGGCCCATGTGGGCCCCTACCCTTGTTACCTCCACGTCGACGGCAGCGGTCGCTGGCTGCTGGCCGCCTACTACTCCGAGGGCATGGTCACAGTACACGCCATCGGCGAGGATGGCGCCGCCGGTGCACGTGTGCAACAGCTGGTCACGGCAACAAAGGCCCATTGCATCCAGACCGACGCCGCCAATCGTTTCGCCTTCGCCCCGCATGTGGGCGACGAGAACGCCATCTGGCAGTTCCGCTTTGATGCAGACACGGGGCAGCTGTCGGCCAATGACCCACCGAAGGCGTCTCCCGCGTCGGGACAGGGCCCACGCCACATCTGTTTCCACCCGAACGGGCGCTTCGCCTTCAGCAACGGCGAACAGGGGTCGACGGTGACGTCCTGGTCGTATGACACCCATGCAGGTACCCTGACACCCCTGCACATGCTGTCGACGTTGCCCGGCGACTGGCAGGGCGACAATTCCTCGTCGCAGATCAACATTGCGCCGGATGGGCGCCACGTGTATTGCTGCAATCGCGGGCACGACAGTATCGCCGGTTTTGCCGTCGATGGCGACACGGGTGGACTGACTGCAATCGGCACATTTCCCACTGTGGGCACGCCGCGGCCTCTGGCCGTCGCCCCGGACGGTGCCTGCCTGTTCGTCGCCGGCACGCAGTTGCGTGTGTTCCGCATCGCTGAGGACGGCGCCCTGCATATCATCGGCGACCTCGATGCGGGGCCCGTGTCCTGGATCCTGGCGGTGCGCACATGATCAACCCATACCTGGACACCGGGCCACATGCCGCCAGCTGGATCCGTGGCAGCTTTCACGGACACTGCGACGAGAACTCCCGTTGTGGCTCCGTGCCTCTGGCCGACAGTGTGCGTGACTATCATGCCCTCGGCGCCGGCTTCGTCACCCTCACTGATCACGACATCATCACCGATCTGACGCCGCTGGCGGCGCAATATCCGGATCTGATCTTTGTGCAGGGCTTCGAATACAGCTCGCGGGAGAACGTCGTCTTCGCCGGGCCCGGCGTCAGCCCCTTGTACGAACAGTCGCTGGAAGATGCCCTGGCGCAGGCGGGCGAGCTGCTGACGATCGTCTGTCACCCGCAGCCCAGGGGCGCGGCGGTGGAATACTGGACCCGGCCCAAACTCGAGGCGCTGGGCACATGGCCGGACGGGCTGGAGATCTACAACGGCCACTACGGAGTGGCCAGTGCCCTGGCCAACGGTCGGCAGCCGTACTACGCCGACTTCTGGGATGAGTTGCTCACCGCCGGGCATCGATTGTGGGGCTTCGCCAACGATGACTTCCACGACCCGGAAGACTTTGACAACGCCTTCAACATGGTCCTCGTGGATGACAGGTCGCCCGCCGGTGTCATCCGCGCCGCCAAGGCAGGTCGCTCCTACGCCTCCACCGGGGTCCTGCTTGAACACCTCCGTGTCGATGGCGCCGACATCGAAGTGCACGTCAGTGCCGCCTGCACCGGGCGTTTCTACGGCCCCGGTGGCACCATCCTCAGCCAGGCGCAGGGCACCCGCTTCCGCTACCGGGCGGGCACCCAGGACTACGTGCGCTTCGAAGGGGACGGAGACAACGGGCGCATCTTCCTGCAGCCCCTGTTCGGCGACTGAAGGATCAGACCGGCGACGAGACGCCCGTCAGTTCCCGGGCGATCTGATTCCATTCCCACAGCCGCCGCGGCTCATAGCGCACGGTGCTGATGTCCTTGAGAATCAGTTCCAACGGGCAGCCATGGCGCTCGCAGGCGTCCATGGTCTGCTGCAGATCGTCGCGCACGGCGCCGCCGTCCCACTGCTCGACAGCCAGCAGCGCCGGGGACGGCTTGCGCGAGAACACGTAGTCGCTGCCAAGGGCCTCGGCGCCCGCTTCGACGTCGACGAAGGGGCTCATGGAGATCTTGCGCACGTGCTGCAGGGCGCGGATCAGGTGCACCTTGTGATGCAGAGGTTCGCAGCAGCCATAGTAACCCAGGCCAAAACGCGCGAACCAGCCTTCGGCGTAGTCGAGCCAGAACTCCTTGTGCATCGCCGGTGATACGGAAGAGAAGATCTGCGCCATTCCATACGTCCACAGGTCCCTGGCGCGGGGTCGTTCGGCGTTGTACCCGGGCGCCGGGAGTTCATCGCTCCAGGCGCCGGTGCAGTGGATGAGGGACTGTGGCCGACC
>JAQCJA010000499.1 GCA_027593305.1 bacterium | reverse complement strand
ATGACGGCCACAGAGCATGGCGATACGGCTGGGTGTGCACAGCGGCATCTGGCAGTAAGCGGTGGAAAAGTGAGTTCCACGCCTGATGAGCCCATCGACAGTCGGCGTATGGCACGGCTCTCCGCCATCGGCTGCGGCACGGGCCGAGAGGAACCGGTATGAGTGCTCGTCCGAAAGCAGGAAGAGAATGTTCGGGCCCGCGGGCATGGTGCAGGCTCCGTGGCCTGGGTTTCGGGGGACGGTCCTGTGCGGCAAAGCGATAAGATACAACAACTTCCGGCCAGGAAAAGAAATCGACGAAGCTATGCCGGTCCGGCCTCGTGACCCACCGGCGCGCCGGTGGCACCGAGGGTGAGTTCAAGCAGCGCAAGGCGCTTTTCCAGGTCGCGGAAACCCCGTCCCGGGCGCAGCGAGAACCGCGCGGTACCCGTTGGGGAGGGGAGGCCCTTCTCGCGCTCACGCAGGGTCACCTCGTGCTCGAGTTGGTCGAGCAGATTGCCGGTGTAGAACAAGCTGCTGTTGAGGCCACGCATGTTGCGGATGTGCAGTCGTCGCGTGCGCTCGACAAGGGGTTCCACACGATCCAGCATCTCGGCGAGCTGTCGCCGTCGCCGATCCATGTCGTTGAGGGTCAGGCCGAAGAACAGAAGCAGCATGGGCAAGGCGTCAATCGGCTCGAGGAAACTGTCCCTGTCACAGAAGTGGTCCTGTCACACCCGTACGCCAAGGTAGGCAGGTGTGCCGTCGAGGCAAATGCTCCCAGACCAAACCTTCAGTCCAGATCCTTCATCAATTCCTTCACCTGCGCCATGACTCCGGGTCCCAGGGCCTCACGCAGGGCATCAATATCCGTCTGTGTTGTGCCCAGCGATGCCAGGACTTGCGCATCGCAATCCGTCTCTGGCTCCAGCGGGAAGCTGAGACCCAGTCCTTTGGTGATCGTGTCAGCCACATGCAGCAGGCAGACGAGAGCGTTGGGGTTGTTACCGAGTTCGTGATGGGCACCAACGGCATCACAGACGGTCGGCGACAAGTGGGACCGGGTCAGCACGAGACGGCCAATCTCATCATGTGCTGCGACATCACCGAGACGGCGTTCGGTCTCACGGAAGGACCGTCCGGACGTAACGGCGTCGCCCATGATCAGGGCGAAGTAATCCCAGAAATGGACGCCGATCACCAACTTGCCAACATCATGCAGAAGGCAGGTGGTCCAGTAATCGTGGAACTGCAAGTCCACGTTCAGCGGCAACAACCTAGCAGTAACGATCTCGTGCGCCGTGAGGGCACAACCCACGGAGTGGGCCCAGAACCGTTTGAAGTCCACCAGTGTCTCCTGCGAACGCAGGAAGTCCCCGGCCATTCTCGCCTGCATGACGATGGCGCCAACTTCGCGCAGGCCCAGACGCACGATGGCGTCCCGCAGGTTGGTCACGTCCGTGCCCCGACCAGCGAAGGCAGGGCCTCGATGCCCATCAGGCGGCGATCCACGAACTCACGCCGCCTGTCGAAGGCAACGGCGTCCAGTCCCGCCAATGGCCGCGTCTGACCCGATTTCTCCAGCTCCTGACTGAGCAGTCTGCCCAGGCTGCGGCCGCTGTCAGCGAAGGCGTTCTCCCAGGCGATGACGTGGGCATTGCTCAGACGTCTGGTCTGTTGCAGGTAGCGTGGCGCCTGCGCCTTTGGTACGAGAACGAAGAGCGCGTTGTCGCCGAGGTTCAGCCCAACCATACCCGCATCGGCGCCGAGAGCGCCCTTCTGAATCAGGACGACGCAGCGCAACTGGCGCGGGCTGTCTGCCAGCCACTGTCGCGCGTCGTCGAAGGAGGCTGCCTCGACCGTACGCAGGCCGTAGCGGAAGTTGAAGACGAGTGAGACGAGGCATCGCAGGACCGACTGGGGTTTGCCCTCGTCCAAAATGATCAGAGCCGTCGGCACCTCAGCAGACGCCTCGCCTGCTGAGGGGGGCGTGGCTCCGATCGTCCCCGTCATGCCGACTTTGCGGCGTCCGGACCCGGGCCGCTTGCGGCACCCGGTGCCGCAGAATCGGCGGCGACAACGACGGCGGCGAGTGTCTGCAGCCGTACCTCAAAGTCTGCGAGCCGCGAGCCGGCAAACAACGACGTGCGGCGTCTGTCATCCGCGTCGGGCGTTACGCTGTGCTCGCTCTCGAGGAAACCGATCTCTCGCTCGATTGGATCGATCAGGCTGTAGGCGTGCACGGGACTGCGGCTCAGGCGGCGCAGATTGGCCAATGTAAGGCGTCGCCGGCGCGCCATCATCGGTGCCAGTTGGTCGAGGAGGTCAACGATGGTCCTCCGCTTGCGTTCCATGTCAGCCAGCAGGAGTGCCATGGCCACCATGACCAGGAGCAATCCAAGGGAAAGAGCAACCATGCAGATTCCTTGAAGTATTAGGACGGCGTCTCGGTAATAGTACGGATATCTTCGCCGCTGAGTCGAGAGGATGTGTATCCACTCGTCTGCCCCGGGCAGGGCGCGGAGGCGGACAGAACTGCTACGCAGGGATCATTTGGCCAGGCGCTGCCTGTCGCCGTAGGAGAGTGTACAGCCGTCCGCGTCGCAGGCCAGATCCGGTGACACCCGGCCGAAACGATGCCGATTGCGTGCGATCAAAGCATAGGCAAAGCGACAGATCTGCCTGCACACCGGCAATCGATAGACCCACGCGATGAGATGGAAGGGGGCCAGGCGGCGATAGATTTCGTACACGCCATCGGCTCCCACGTACACGGTGCCATCGGGATGTATGAGCCGGAGTCCTGTATTGAAATCTGACTGCGTCAGAACAGGGAAGCGCTCCTCCAGCCCAGGCTGTTGGCGAGGCAGATATTCGAACTGCCCCGCGCGCGCGAAGCGACGAATGCGCCCCATGCTCCAAAGGCAGAAGCGACATTGGCCGTCGTATATGATGGCGAGTGTGTGGCTCATGCCAGAAGAATCAACGTGCTGTGCGCCGCGCCGCAAGGGGGACGTGGCGAGGCATGCTGTGTGTCGTGCGGGGCGCGTCGGTGTGTGCCGTGGTTCACGTGCAGCCCGCGCGTGACGGCAGTCTGCGGTTGATGTATCAGGCTCCGCCACATGCACAGTGCCCTGTGGCACAACAGGTTGTCGCCCAAGGACAGGACCCATCGTGGAAGTGGCACACGTCTTGCATTTGTCATGGCATGCGAAACTCCGACGACAATTTCGACCATGCCGCAGCCAATGACCCGTCGCGTCTGTTCGCATCTCTGGGGTTCGGTTTCGTGCACCGGTTTCTCTGGTTGGTGCTGGCCACCTGTGTGCTGGCAGTCAGCGGCATTCTGCTTCTTGGCTGGATGCTCGAGGGCGATGTCACCGTGCAGGCGGCAGGTGTCGTGCGGCCCACCTCACGGCATCTGGTGAAAAGTGCCATCGACGGTCGACTGCAAAAGGTCTGCGTAGCGGCGGGGGATCACGTCGCCACAGATGACATCTTGTTCGTGCTGGCACCGCACGATCTGCACACGCGCCAGGCCCAGATCGAAGGCCAGCTCGCACTGAGTGATTCGCGCAGTGCCAGGCTCCGTGGACAAATCGACCATGACCGGCGCGTGCTCACAGCGGTTCTGGCATCGCGGCGGCTGGAGGTCGAGCGCGCCGCCTTCGCCCTGGCGCACATTCGCCGCGAACAGCAACTCTACACCGATCATGCCCGCAATGGCTGGCACCGTCTCGATCTGGAGAGTCTCGTTCCCGTGCGTGAATCGAGATCGATCCTGCAGCAGGCCGAAGCCCAGGCAGAGGTGACACTGCGCCAGTTGGAGGCCAACGAAGCCCGCATCACAGATCTGCAACTGGAACGCCAGACCTGGATCCAGCTGGACGCTGAGCGGCGGGCGGTTTGGCAGCAACTGGAAAGCGCCGTGATCCGCGC
>JAQCJA010000498.1 GCA_027593305.1 bacterium | reverse complement strand
GGGTGTCGCCAGCACACCGGACGCCAGCGCTGCGGCACCACCGGCGGCGCTGCGGGCAAGGAAGTCTCGTCGACTCATGTCACTGTGCTCCTGATCATCCATCATTTTCCTCCACCGGGCTGACACGCAGGGACCGATACGATATACTGGCGGCGAACCGTGTGCGAACGCACGAAACTCAGGAGATACCACACGTATGCAGGCCAGACCACTGCAGGACCGGGTTGCCGTCGTCACAGGTGCTGCCCGGGGCATCGGCTACGCGATTGCCCGGCGCCTCGTCGACGAGGGGGCGCGGGTGATCATCATGGACGTCGACGCTGAGGGGGCGGCACGGGCGGCGGCGGAACTCGGCGGCGACACAGGGGCGATCACCGCCGACATCAGCCGCGAGGCGGATGTAGATCGCGCCTTTGCGCAGGTTGTGAGCGACGCCGGCCACCTCGACATCCTGGTGAACAATGCCGGCATCGTCGGCACAGATACGCCCGTGCGCGATCTGCAGGTGGCTGACTGGGATCAGGTTCTCAACATCAACCTGAAGGGCACGTTCCTTTGTTCCCGCGCCGCCGTGCGCCACATGATCCCGCGGAAGTCTGGTGTCATCGTGTCCATGGCGTCGATTTCGGGCAAGGAGGGCAATGCCAATATGGCCCCCTACTCGGTGTCGAAGGCGGGTGTCATCTGCTTTACCAAGTCCCTCGCCAAAGAGCTGCTCGAACACGGCATCCGCGTCAATTGTGTGGCTCCGGCGCTGATCGATTCGCCCCTGCTGGCTGGCATGGAGGCAGAGCGTGTCGCCTTTCTGACGTCGAGGATCCCCATGGGTCGGCTGGGCCAGCCCGATGAGGTGGCGGCGACGGTGCTGTTCCTCGTCTCCGACGAATCCACGTTTACCACGGGCGCCTGTTTCGACGTCAGTGGGGGCCGCGCCACCTACTGAGACCTCGCCCCCGCCTCTTCGGCACCAAAGAGGAAGGACAGGAGGGTGAAACGCCGGCCCCTCGTCACGCGTGTCACCTCGTGCAGATGGGCGCAGGCGAAGACCACGGCGCCCCCCGGTTCGGGCCGGTACAGATGCGGGCCGAACTCGGGAAAACGCAGATGTCCGCCATCGTAGTCATCATTCAGATTCAGCGTCAGGGCGAAGCGCCGATGGGCTGTGGTGGGGCTCAAGTTGTCTCGATGCGGGTGAAAGAAGCCGCTGGAAGCTGAGTCGTAGCAGGCGATCTTGAAGCCCTCGAAGCGTGTCGCCCGGTAGGCGAAGGCGCGCTGGATTTCGGGCATCACGCGACGGCCGATGGTGGTGGACAACATCTTCATCAGCTTGTCATCGGCCACGACATGATCGCGACGACTCTTGTTCTGATGGTCGATCGATTCCTGTCGCGCCTCGCCCTGTGACTGCTCGACGCCGGTTTCTTCGTTGCCCTGATCCCAGACGTGCTGCAGAAATTCACAGACCTGTCCGTCCAGGACGTTGTCGATCAGCAACACCGGCGCCTGGGTGCGGATCTCCATGGGCTCGATCTGCCGGCGCGCCTCCTGCAGCAGCAGCGCCGCTGCGGTTGCCGCAGCGGCGCCATCGGCGGGGCGCACGGATCCCAGGACACGGAGATTGGCATCCAGCACAAGGACCACGCCGGGTCCTGCCCCACCGAGTCGGTACGCCGAGACGACGGCACCGGTCTCGTCGAGGAACACGGGAAATGACAGCGCCGCCGCCGTGAGTGTCTGCGTGGTCACGCCGAATGTGAGCCGATCCCCCGCCTGCCGCAGTCTGACGAGCAGCTGCTCCACGAGTTCGACCGGGCCATCCCCGGGAAACACCAGCAGACAGGGCGCCCCTCCGGCGCGGGCATAGAACCGGGTCTTGTGACCTGACGATGCCAGAGGCAGCACGAAGTCGGCCGCGCGCTCACCCCGCCCCAGACCCTCAGGCAGACCCTCAGGCAGACCGGCAGGCAGACCGGCAGGCGGGCTGGCGCCCTCTGCGGCACTCATCAGCCGATGACTCGCATGGGCAGAGGTTGCGCCGTCGGATCGATGTCAAAGTCGAGTTCCAGCGTGTCCCCATCGTGACGGAAAGACGCGCGCCCCGTGCCCAGCGGCGCCTCCACCCCGGGCGCAGCCAACAGTGGGTATGTGGCATAGTCGACGCGTGCACCATCGATGCGATGTTCACCGTCGAACTCGATCTGCAGACGGACGCCGGCGAGACTGTCCACCGACACGTGCCGGCTCCGGGGCCAACCCGTCAGATCCAGATGCGCCGTGGTGCGCGCCTGGCAGAACTGATCGAAGCTGCCCGCAGCATCCCTCTCGACCGCTTCGAGGATGAAACCGGCGTGCACGTCGTGGATGCGCAGCAGCCAGCCATCGATCCAGTTGCCGTCCTTGCCGGCTTCGTGAATGTCCTCCCAGCGGTACGGTCCGATGGGTCGCAGCCCGACGTAGAAATCGCCGAGATCGCTCAGCAGCCAGCCATCCCGTTCGCACCAGACGGATCCTTTGGGCAGAAAGCAGTTGACGAAGGGCGCCTCATCCGCCTCGGGGATGTCATAGAGCACAACAATGGTGCCCTCGTGCTGCAGCATCTGCTCGTAGGGGGATGCGCCGAAGAGCCGGTCCGGCACCTGCAGGAACGGCTTGCTGGTGCCCACGTCCCGGCCCACGCGCTGCGGCAGATCGGGCAGGAAGGCACTGAAGCGCAGGGGCGACCGGTACGGGTGGTTGCAGCAGATCTTGGCCTGATGCCGCGGTCCGCGCCAGGTCAGGTCCCACGATGTCAGATCGATGGGCGCCGCCGGCGCCCCGGGCAGGCCCGTCTGCGTCGAGCCGAGGGCGAAGGAACGGCTCATCCAGGTGTATTTGTACACGGCCTCCGCCGGGCGCTGCACATGGCGGTACACGGCGCGGGGCGGCTTGGTCTTGCGCACCACATGTGGCGTGGTACGATCCAGGGCCATACGCGCCAGCAACGCCGGCGGCCGGAAAGCAGCAGCGATGGCGGGCATGGCATACGTCTGGCAGTGCCGCTCCGGGGCGAAGGTCTCGTCGCCGAAGTAGAGATAGTTGAGTGCCTGCCCCGGTCCCACTTGTGTCCAGGTATTGACGTTGCCCTCGCGCCCGTGACCACCGGCGTAGGCACCGTGGAAGTACTCCAGAGCCATGTCCGCCAGCAGCAACTGCACCATCTGTGTCGCCTGGTGGCGCATGTGTCCATCACCAGCATGCTCGGCCAGGGCCAGATAGGGCACAAAGTGTTCCGTGTGGTAGCCGGTGGAATCGTACTCGTAATGGCCCTGCGTCGCCGTGCGGGCAATCATGCCCAGAATCCAACGGCTCGCTTCTGCCTGCATGGCCGCCGGTGGCAGGCCGTTCCAGAACCTCTTCTCCTGCGGCCAGAGCTCTGCCGCCAGCAGATTGCCGACATAGTACATGAGCCAGTGGTTTTCCGTGTTGCCCCGCTGCTGCCAGCCACCAACGAACATCTGCTTGATGTTGGCTGCCGCCTCGGCCGGGATCCGTTCACCCCAGCGATGCAGCAGCACGATGCCGGGAAAGATGTTGAATGGGCCGGGCTCCAGGTGGCGACCTGTCAACGCCACGAGTTCCTGCGCATCCCCGTCACAGGCGAGAGCGGCGTGAAAACTCCAGGTCGAGCGATGTCCGCCCCGCGCAAGACATGCCTCCAGCAGCTGACGGGCTCGGGCGTCGACCTGCCGCTGGTATTCTGTATCGGTCATTGAGTCCGTCGTTGCGTCCGTCGTTGGATCCGTCATGGCGTCTCCTCTGGCGGCAGGATGGCACGCACCGTGTCGAAACCGCCGATCTGGCGCCAGCTGCTGCCAGCATCATCGCTGCGCCACAGACCGCCGGGGGTGGCACCGGCAAGCCACGGACCGTCGGCATGGCAGTG
>JAQCJA010000497.1 GCA_027593305.1 bacterium | reverse complement strand
GCCGCTGTAGGCGGAGTAGTTGTCGAATCCATCCTCAAGGTCCGCCACGAGCCATCGGGCCTCGGCGTTGGCGAAGAAGGGGATCAGGTCGATGAGGTGTGTGCCATTGCGGAATAACATGGCCCGTTTGCTGAACATCTCGACGACGATCGTGCGGACGGGCCCCAGATCACCGGCACGAAGGATGCGCCGTGCTTCCAGGAAACATGGATTCCAGCGGCGCGTGTGCTCAATCGAGAGTGGTATGCCGTGGCGTTCGCAAGCCTCGATCATGCGGTCTGCGTCGGCGAGAGTTGTAGCGATCGGCTTTTCGCACAGAATGGCGCGCACGCCGGCGTCGGCCGCCTGGACGCACAACTCGGCATGGGCGTGATCAGAGGTGGCGATGCTGACGATATCCGGCGACTGCTGCCGCAGCATGTCGCCGAAGTCGGTGTAGACGCCCACCTCGGGCCAGACATCCCGCCAGTCGGTCTGAAATGTATCGAGCGCCTCCGGCCGCAGATCGCAGACACCAACCAACTCCGTCTGCGGGTGCTGATGGTAGGCTGATGCGTGCGAGGGCGGCATGGCACCGTAGAGGGGGATGCCCTCGGGGTCCACAGGTCGTCGCGCACCGATGCCGGTGAGGCCCACGAGAACGGTTCTGTATGTTTCTTTCACAACTGCTCACCTTCTACTCTTCGGGGCGTGTACTGGATGGTCAGCGTGCAGTCATTGCCTGAAGTGGTTCGCTAACGAAGGCTCTGCCACTTCCTCCCGAGGCAATCTCTGCGCGGGCAATCTAACGGCTGGCTGCCCCCGCCAGCAACCGGGCGGCGCCCGGTTGCGTCGGCCTGCAATCGTCTTGCCGGCGTCTGGGGAGGGCTGTATGTTGTTGCCCGCCCAGGCATCCCAACCACCTGAAAAAACCACAACATAGAGTCGATCTGATCGTGCCCGAACTGGCGTTGTCTGACAAGTACCAGAGAGAAGACGGAACCATCTTTCTCACGGGTGTCGAAGCCATCGTGCGCCTGCTGCTGGACAAGCAACGTGCTGACCGTGATGCGGGCCGACCGATCAATCAATCCTATGTCACAGGTTACGAAGGTTCGCCCCTTGGTGGGCTTGATCTGAGAATTATCCAGCAACTGGATGTGCTCAACCAACTGGGTCGGACGGTGCACCAGTCGGGGATCAACGAGAAGACGGCGGCATCGGCCATGCTCGGCAGCCAGTATGCTCCCTCTGGAGATGTGGACGCGTTCTGGTACGGCAAGGCACATGGTACCATGTGGATCCCCGATGAGGCATGGCTCGCCAATCTGACAGGGACGTCGCGTGCTGGCTCGATGGTGTTGCTCTGCGGCGAGGATCATCGCTCAAAAAGTTCGGTGTCCCCCGGCACCAGCGACTGGGCCCTGCGTGCCAGTTGTGTGCCTGTATTCTACCCCGCAACCGTCGAAGAGGTGCTGACTCTCGGTGCACACGCCGTGGCCTTGAGCCGCTGGCTTGGTGTTGTGACGTCGCTGAAACTGGTTACGCCTGTGTGTGATGGGGGTGCCTCGGTGCGTGCCGACGCAGCCCGCATAGAACCGCTGCTGCCGGATCCCGACTATGGCAAGCGCTTCCATCCCATCGTGATGGCTCTTGGTGCGTTGCCGATGCAGCGCGAACTGGTGGAACGCAAGGTGCCTCTCGTCGAGGAATACGTCTACCTGAACGGACTGAATCGGGCCCATTGGGTAGACAGTGGCGGGCCACTTGGGATTGTTGCCACGGGCAAGAGTTTTGTCGATGTGACGCAGGCTCTTGAAATGCTGGGGGTTCGCGTGCCGGTGCTGCAACTGTCCGTCACCTGGCCCATCGATGGCAAGGGTTTGCGTCGCTTTGCCCAGGAAAGCGGCGTTGACCGCATCATCGTCGTGGAAGAACCGGGCCCGTTTGTCGAAGACGGTGTCAAGGCAGCCCTGTGGGGTACCGGGGTGCAGCAGATCCTTGGTGAACGGGATGAGACGGGGGCGCCACTGATCCCCAGTTGGGGAGAGGTTGATCCCGAGGTGCTCGCCCGCATCCTGGCACCAAGACTCGGGTCAGCCATGCCGCCACGGGGGGCGCAGGCGCTGGCGCGCATCGATGCCATAGAGGCACGGGTCCTGCCTGCCATCCCTCGCGTGGTGCCCATGTCGTGCGGCGGATGTCCGTACAACAGTTTCGGCGTCCTCGGCGGCGAAAAGCCCGGAGGGGCCATCGGCTGCAGCTCGATTCGTGCCATGGAGGCGTACGACACGGGAGTCCTCTACATCCCGACCATGGGAGCTGGCGGCTCGATCTACTCCGGCACGGCGCCCTTCAATGACAATGCCCACATCTTTCAGTATCTCGGTGATGGCAGCTATTTCCACAGTGGCCGCGGGGCGGTGCAGAGCTGTGTCCAGGCAAAGGTGAACATCACCTTCCTGTTGCTCTACAACGGGGCCGTGGCCCTTACCGGGGGACAACAACCGGGCGGACAGCGCAGCGTTGCAGAAGTCGCCAGAGAACTGCTCGCACTTGGCGTACACGAAGTCGGGATCGTCGGTGACCAGGACGCAGCCTACGATGCGATTGCGCGGCAGGTCCATGTACGTTGTTTCCCTCTTGCCCGTCATGCCGATGCCATCGAGCACTTCCGGCAGACGGTGGGAACGACGGTGCTCATTCTCGACAAGGAATGCGCCACCGAGAAAGGCCGCCGACGCCGGCGCGAGGGGCGCGCCCCGGAGCGCTACGTGTTTATCGACGAGGACATCTGCGAGGGTTGCGGCGATTGTCTGCGCAAATCGGAAGGATGCGCGGCGCTGTACTCGGTCGATACGGAGCTGGGTGACAAGACGCAGGTCCGCCAGGCACACTGCATGCAGGATGAGCTTTGCCTGGACGGGGATTGCCCCTCCTTTCTGACCGTCACCCCCGAAGCGGGTGGTGCCCTGCGGCGTCGGCACCCGGAGTCAATCGAAACGCTGCCGGAGCCTGCATCCCGTGTGCTGGCCGAGGGCGAAGTCTTCACCCTGCTTGCTGTAGGTCGAGGCGGTACCGGTGTCGTCACCGTGTCCCATATCATCGCCTACGCAGCGCAACTCGACGGCTTGTCGGTGTCACTGTCGAACAATACGGGACTGGCGCAGAAGGGTGGGCCTGTGGAAGCGCCGATCCAGCTGGCGCGGGGGCGGCAACCGGCTTTCCACCGACTGCTGCCTGGATCGGCCGACCTCTATCTGGGCTTTGATCTTTTGCGTGGCGCAGAGCCGACCAACTTGCGCTACGCATCTGTTGAAAAGACCCGCGCCGTGGTCAGCACCACGCGCGTACCCACGGCCGAGATCAATCGCAACCCGAACATCCGCTTTCCTGATCCGGATGGCCTCGCCGGATGGATCGACAGTTGCACGGCCGCCGGTGGTAACGTCTACCTCGACAGCTACTGGCTGGCAGAGCGCTTGTTTGCCGACATCCTCTATGCCAACATGATTCTGCTGGGAGCCGCCTTTCAGGCGGGACACCTGCCGCTGAGTGGCGCATCGCTGGAGAGTGTGATCCGACTCAACGGCAAAGCGGTGGACGACAATCTGCAAGCCTTCCGCTGGGGCCGACTGGCTGTGGCGGATCCAGTTCGGCTGGAAGCCCTGCTAGGGGCACCTGAGACGGACGGCGCCACGGTGATCGCCAGGGCGCGACACCGGCTTGCGGGTGACGCCGAGGCCACAGCTCTGCACGACGACACGCTGCGCCGGCTGCAGCTGTCGCCGGAGGGGGAGCGGGTCGTCAGTCATCGAATTGCCGAACTCGTTGCTTGGCAGGATTGTGCCTGGGCAACGCGTTATGTGTCGATTCTGCAGCAAGTGCGGACAGCGGAATTGGACCACCACCAGGGCGAGGAGCTGACGCTGACTGTGGCCCGC
>JAQCJA010000496.1 GCA_027593305.1 bacterium | reverse complement strand
ACGCTGCGGTGCCGGAAACAGACGCCCTGCTTCAGGTTGTTCTCGGCGAATTCGACGATGTGCGGGAAGGTGAGCTGGAATTCGGTCCCCGGCCCCCATTCGATGAGATCACCGATGCCGGCGCCGGCCTGCTGAATCTGGGTCATCGACATGGGTTCACCATTCTGGACAAACATGGCATCCGCATTGGGATCCACGACGACCCACTTGCCCAGGTCAGGCTCCCAGATCTCGCCGACGAAGTGGCCCGCCATGCCGTTGACGGCCTCCGTCAGGACGGCGCACCGAGCCGCCATGCCTGCCGCCTGGGCGGCACTCACGAGAGCGGCGGCGTAGTGCACACACATGGCGATGGGTCGTTTGCCGTTGTGCCCCTTCTGCCCCGGGGCCCAGGCCAGCAGGGTCTCGGCATCCCATGGGGCATACTGCTCCGCCCGACCCGAGCCGGTGTGCTCCCAACTCGAGGCGAGCCACGTCGACAGGGCGCGGGCCCGCGCAAGAATCGGTCTGTCGTCGAGGGCGGCCGCCGGCAGGCAGTTGCGCAGACTGGCCATCCGGGGAGAGGCCCGGTTCTCCCAGACCACGGGCGGGGGCGCCGGATCGTGATCCTCGGCGAGGCGCACGCGCACGACATATTCGGCGAGCACCACATTCAGATAACCCATACGCTGCCGACGCCAGTTGTCGCCGCCATCGTCGCTGAGCTCGCTGTCCGGAAAGGCATGGCCCGCCTCCAGCGCCAGGGACCAACCGTCCATGGCACTGGTGTCCGTCCACAGGTCGAAATGGTTGGGCCCAACCCGCAGGGCCGGCGCCGGGATCTCCACGCAGTGCCAGTGCCAGGCGCCGGGGCGCTCGGGCTGGATGGGCGCAACCTGGGTGCCATTCAC
Source organism: bacterium (assembly GCA_027593305.1). Lineage (GTDB taxonomy): Bacteria > Latescibacterota > UBA2968 > UBA8231 > UBA8231 > UBA8231. The sequence continues at coordinate 3,034 of JAQCJA010000496.1, read as the reverse complement.
CGCCAGACGCAGAGGGAACCGGCACTCCGGGTAGGCGCGGGCCAGGATCCAGATCTGCGCCGGTGCCGCCGTTGCCGGCAGATCCAGATGCTTGCGTGCATGGCGGAAGCGGGTCAGTTCCTCACAATGACCTGGCAGGACGCGGCCCTCCTCGCTGTAGTAGAGGCGGCTCACGACTGGTTCGGATCGCGAAAGCGTTTGATCTGTGCCTCGTCGAGTTCGACGCCGAGGCCCGGTCCCTCCGGCACCAGGGCCACTTCCGGCCCCAGTTGCAGCGGTTCGGTAATCATGTCTGCCTCGTGATAGAGCGGGCCGAGAAGATCTCCGGGATAGCGCTCACTGTTGATGCCATGGCTGGCCACAGCCAGGTGCAGCATCGCCGCCGTGGCGACGCCGAGCTCGAGATTGCTGCCGATGCTGCAGGTGAGTCCGGCGGCGCAGGCGATGTCGGCAATGGCCAGCGAACCGAGGATGCCGCCATTCTTGCCTGGATAGACGGCGAAGATGTCGGCCGCGTCGTGACGGATGAGCGAGATGGCGTCCTGCGGCGTGAAGACACTTTCGTCGGCCATGATCGGGATGGAAGTCGCCGCCCGCACGGCTGCCAGCGCCCGCGGATCGTCGGTGTTCACGGGCTGCTCGGCAAAGGTCACGTCCAGCCTTTCCAGCGCCCGCAGACCACGTTTTGCGGTGGCCACGTCCCAGCCGCAGTTGGCATCCACACCAATGCTGACATCGGCGCCGGCAAGTTCGCGCACGGCGCGCACACGTTCGATGTCCTGCACGACGTCGAGTCCCACCTTGACCTTCAGGTGGCGCACCCCCCAGTCGAGGAAACGCCGGGCCAGCGCCGTTGCCCGGGGTATGTCGAAGGCGCCGACGACCATCTTCATGGGCGCCACATCCCGCACGCGACCGCCCAGCATACGGTACACGGGCAGACCAGCCGCCTTGCCGGCGATATCCCAGCAGGCCATCTCCACTGCGGCTCGGGCGAAAGGGTTGTGGCGTACCGCCTTGCCGAGGCGCCGGGCGATGTCGCGCACGTCACGGGGATCGGCGCCCAGCACCGCAGGTGCCAGCACGTCGCGCAGCACGGCAACACACCCGGGGCTGGTCTCCCCGCTCCAGCGGGGGGCCAGCGTCGCTTCGCCGACACCGACAATGCCGGCATCGGTATGTACCCGCAGCAACACGTAGGGCGAATCGATGTGCTCGCCGTGGGCGGTCTTCGTCGTCAACCCCTGCTTCAGGGGCACCAGAATGGGAATGGGCTCCAGCGCCGTGATTTTCATGCGCCGTGCCGCACCGCGTCCACCGCCTGCAACATGCAACCGATGTCGCGACCCAGTGGCATGGCGTTGAGTGCCATGTTCCGCACGCCGTGACGCGCCAGAAATTCCACATGCTCATCGGCGGTGAGAAATCGCTGCATGCCCAGATGCAGGTCGGGGGTTTCCGTGTTCCACAGAGACAGGGGTGTGGCGGCGATATCGGTCGAATGGGTCATGGATTGTTCGATCTCCTTGGGCGGTGATGGGCCACGGGCAACCTAGGTCGGACCCCGGGCAGACGCCAGCCTGCGTTGACCGGAAGGCTGCAGGGGGAGAGTATTGCTGTGCGCAACAACGAAACCGACCCAGCCAAGGAGACGCCAGCGATGTCCTACCACATGTACGTATCGAATTCCGGCAGTACGTTTCTCTCTCATTTCCTCATGGACGAGAGCACGGGGGCCCTGAAGGCACAGCCCGACATCGATATGGGTGGCGCCCCTGGCGCCCTGGCGACGGACTCCAGACAGCGCTGGCTCTTTGCCTGCCTGCGCTCGCAGAAGGAGTTCGTCACGTACGCCATCGATCGCAGCGCAGGTGGTCTGCGGCGACTCAGCGGCGTACCGGCCGGCAGTGCGCCGTACATCTATGTCGACGACACCGACGGGTACCTGCTGGCGACCTACTATGGTGAGGGCGCCGTCTCCGTTCACGGGATTGATGCAGTCGGCAATCTGTCCGCCAAACCCCTGCAGTGGATCGAGACCGATGCCCACGCCCACAGCATCCAGACGGACCGCTCCAATCGTTTCGCCTACGTGCCGCATACGATGCCGGCGAATGCGATCTATCAGTTCCGCTTCGATTCCCGCAGCGGCAAACTGACAGCAAACGAGCCACCCTTCGTGCAGCCCGACACACCCGAAGGCCCGCGCCACTTCGTCTTCCATCCAACGAAGGATCTGTGCTACTCGGTCAATGAGGATGGGTGTACGGTATCAGCCCACCATGTTGCTGCCGACAAGGGCACGCTGAAGTCCTTTCAGGTGATTTCTACGCTGCCGCCGGATACCGACATGGAGGGCATGTCGACGGCGGAGATCAGGATGACACACGACGGCAACCATCTGTATGCCTCGAATCGCGGCCACAACACGCTGGCCCACTACCGAGTCGCCGCCGATGGCTCGCTGGAGCTGGCCGGGCGCTACGAGACCGAAGCGGTGCCCCGTTTCTTCGAGATCGATCCCACGGGCCGTTTCGTCTACTCCGCAGGCCAGAACACGGGACGACTCGTGTCCTATCGGATCGGCGACGACGGCGTGCTGGCCAAACTGGCGACGTACGACGTGGGTGAGGGGCCGCTGTGGATTCAGTTCGTGCAGCAGGTCTGAGCATGGAGGAGTTCATCCGGCCCTTTCCCGCACTGACGCCGGCGCAGCGTTATCATCTGGATGTGTTCGGTTACGTCGTGATCGAGAACACGCTGACGGCAGATGAGGTCGGCCTGCAACTGCAGGCGATGCAGCGCCTCAAGAAGGATCTGCTGGCGGCCGGTGCGGACGCATTCGTACGCGGTTGCCGTCTCAGCGCCAACCGGCCCCATCACTGCCATTTCGCCCACATCCTCGAGACGGATCCGGCGATCTACGATTATCTGACGCATCCGCGGCTGGTCGGTCTGGCGGAGGAACTGGTGGGCGGCACGGTCCGACTGGAGGAGTCGGAGGCCGTAATCAACTCGCGGGATCCGGAGGCGG
>JAQCJA010000495.1 GCA_027593305.1 bacterium | reverse complement strand
CCGATCCAGGTGCGGCGTCGTCGCCGGTCCGCCATAACAACCCAACCCGGACCGGGTGTGTTGATCAGAGAGGATGAAGAGGGTGTTGGTTGCGTCCACGTCCGATCTCCACAGAAGGGGTTCAGCATCAGCTGCGCCGGCGCCAAACATGCCCCAATATCGACCTGGAGCCAACCCTCAGAGGCCGAACGTCACCGCACGATCGGTCCCCTGGCGGTTGACTCTCCTGACAGAAAAGGATGTCTCCGGGGTAGCCGCAGCACGATCGTGGGGTACACTCAGGACGTGGACACCATTTCTGAGGCGAGGCGGCATGAGACAGTTCCTACGAATCGCATATGCAGCAAACGTGCTGCTGTTCTTTGGAGCGCTGGAAGCCATGGCAGTTGAGGAGGCGCAGTACACCGTACTGCGAAAAGAGGCTGACTTCGAGATCCGCCAGTACATGCCCCACGTCCTGGCGGAAATCATCGTCGCAGCAGATCTGGAGGGAGCAGGGAACAAGGCCTTCAGAAGATTGTTCGGCTATATCTCCGGTGACAACAGGACCCGCAGCAAGGTGGCGATGACGGCGCCCGTAGCGCAGCAGTCGGTGGGCGAGAAGATCGACATGACGGCCCCCGTCGGACAGCAGCGCGCCGGAAGCGGCTGGGCCGTCAGTTTCATGATGCCCGCTTCGTATACCATGGAAGCTCTGCCCGAGCCCGACGATCCGGACGTTGTCCTGCGCCAGGTGCCGGCGCGTCGAATGGCGGCCGTACGCTACTCCGGTTTCTGGAGCGAGAAGAGCTATCACCGTCATCGCACGGCGCTGGAGTCGTGGATCGAGGCCCAGGGCCTGGTCGCTACGGGGGAGCCGGTGTGGGCCCGCTACAATGCGCCCTTCACGCCGTGGTTTCTGCGGCGCAACGAAATCCTGATCCCGATCGATGGGGGCCGCTGAGCAACACCCCAAGGGCATCGCCATCGGGTCGAATGGGGGCGGCGGCTGGCCCGTGCGTGGCGTCAGGCTGCGATCAGGGGGACATCATACGACGAGAAACTTGCATCCAGCGTAATGATTTTCAGTCTCTCAACACGCGCCTGAGCAATGAGCATGCGGTCGAATGGATCGCGATGATGGAGCGGCAGGTTTGCCAATGCGTGCGCATGTCGGGACGTCACGTCGAGGCAATCGAAGCCCTGGTCATCGAGCACTTGCTCGAAGTCCGCCGAAATCTGCAGTTTGCCGATGGCCTGCTTGATGCGGATCTCCCAGATCGTGGCGGCACTTACGAAGACAACATTGTCCCCGCCTGCGATCGCGGCGCGTGCCGTAGCAGAGAGCTCCGGTGCGTCGTCCAGCCACCACAGGAGGGCGTGCGTATCCAGCAGCAGTCGCATCAGTCACGGGCCCCGAAAGCCTCAGCGATATCGGCGGGCAATTCGTCAAAGTCTTCCGCCATGTGGATCTTGCCACGCAGTGCCCCTGGCCGGCGCTCCTCCCGACTGCGCTCGTATGGCACGAGTCGCGCGACGGGAGTCCCAGCCTTGCCGATGAGAACTTCCTGACCGCGGGACACCTTGGCGACCAGTGCGGAGAGCTGGGCTTTCGCTTCGGAGATATTGACGATCTGCATGGCAGTTCCTCCCAATGCGATATAGTCTGGTCCGACCAGACCATATTGTCAACCCCTGCGAAACGGGCGCGCAGGTCGGCGTGCAGCCAGGACGCGCGTGTCAGTGGGCTGGCGTCGCCGGACCTGCTGGACTGGCTGCAGGATCAGTAGAGTCCTGCCGCGGACGACTCGATCAGGCGTCCTGGCTCATGCCTCGCACGAGGCTGAAGCTCAGCAGCAGGAGCACCGCTGCAAAGGGGAGTCCCGTGGCGACTACCGCCGTCTGCAGAGCCAGCAGGCCACCGCCCGCCAGCGCACGGCGGCAATGACGCCTTCCATCGTCGCCCAGAAAACGCGCTGCACCTTTGGCGGATTCTGATCACCGCCGGCGGTGATGATATCCACGACCAGCGAGGCTGAATCGGAGGAGGTCACGAAGAAAGTGATGACGACACACACGGCCAGGCCGATCGTGAGCGACGACATCGGGTAGTGCTCGAGGAGTTGGAAGAGAGCCACCGCAACATCCGCCTTCACCGCCTCAGCGATGCCACCGCCACCGAACATTTCCACATACAGTGCGGCATTGCCGAAGATGGTGAGCCAGACGAAGGTCGCCATTGTCGGCACCAGCAGGATCGCACCGATGAATTCCCGCACCGTTCGGCCACGCGACACGCGAGCGACAAAGATGCCCACGAAAGGCGACCAGGATGCCGTGGATCTTCGGCACGACTTTGATACTCCGAAGGAGAGGACCGATGACGGTGGGGCCCGTGACGATGACGAGACTGGCGGCCAGCAGGCAGAAGACCGGCGCGAAACCAAGCAGGGCCCAGAGTATGACGGCCGTCCCCAGCCAGGTGACGAGGACGCCCACGGACAACAGCCGCCGGATCAGTATCGGCGCCGATCGGTAGTGTTGTGGATCGAGGGTCAGGCCACCTTCGAAGAGGATAAGGGCAATGGCGATGGAGACGATCGCCTGCAGGCCCTGCCCCAGTTCCCCGGGGCGGACGACGCCGGCCAGCAGGAGGACGACGGCAGAAATGTCGAGGCGACGTGCTGTGGCGATGATGAGGACGCCCGCTGACATGGCGACGACCACGGTAAGGATGATCGTGTTCGAATGCTCCACGGGCGCCGCCAACAATCGGGGAATGTCAACCGGGATGAATGAATGAAGATACGGTGAGGAGAACATTCGGTGCGGCCCGTGCGACATTCTCGTGAGCCAGGACTGCCGGCCGACTGGTGACGCGCATCTGCAGGGCCGGGCTTGATGTAGCTTGTGCATCTTCATGGACCTGGCCGCCTGACACAAGAGCGACTCCCATGACACTGAAACTTGGCGATACCGCGCCGGATATCGCTCTCGCCACCGCAGATGGCGAACCAATGACCCTGCGCGATGCACTGCTGGATCAGCGCGCGCTCCTGATGATTTTCCTGCGCCATCTCGGATGACTGCCATGCCGTGAGCATGTGGCACAGTTGTGTCAGAGACAGCAGGAATTGGCCCGGGCGAAGGTGCGAACGATCATCGTGTCCTTTGCTGCCCCGCCTTTTGCGCGTGCCTGGCTCGAAGAAACAGGCGCCCCCTTCACGCTGCTGGTGGATCACGATCGCCAGGTCTACCGCAGCTATGGTCTGGAAGCGTCCTTCTGGCGCACCTGGAGTCCGCGGACCATCTGGTACTACGCCCGGAATTGGGGCCGCAAACCTGTATGGGATTCCGCCGAGGAGGACTTGAACCAGCTTGGCGGCGACTTCATCATCGACGCCCAACGCACGGCGCGCTTCGCCTATCCCAGTCTCGACCCGGTTGATCGCCCTCCCGTGGATGAGCTTCTGGCTGCAATCGACCAGATTCCAGACCCGTTCTGACTGACGAGTTTCAGGGGGGCACGGCGACGACGATACCCGCGGGCATCGCGTCGCCGTGACTCACACCTGCAGAATTACTTCCGGGACTTCTATGCAGCAGGCTTCTTGGCTTTGGGTTTCGCCTTCGCCACCTTCTTCTTGGCGGCTTTCTTCTTGGCGACGGGCTTGGCATCTTCATACACGCCGAGGCCGGCACCCGAGGGGTCGAGGAAGATGCCGAAGGCGCCCATGCCCGGAATCGGCTGGTAGTCAACGACAATCTTCGCGCCTCTTTTGGCTGCCTTGGCGATGGTGCGCTTGACGCTGTCCACCTGTACGTACGAGAGCCACATGTTTGGCGCTTCCGGCATTTGCTTTTTCATCATGCCGCCGCCTACACCCAATACACTTCACTTAAATGTGATTTCGACTTATCTTCGGGCAGGCGGTCCCATGGGAGG
>JAQCJA010000494.1 GCA_027593305.1 bacterium | reverse complement strand
CCTCGGATACGGTTGCTTTCCAGCCCCGCCTGGAAGGCAGGGAGCCGGACCGAATGCAGCGGCGCAGCTGTGATGACAGCCGACGTCGGCTGCTGGTGGGCAGGTCCAGCAGGAGGCCGCAATACCATCTCGTGTTCATCTCTGGGTCTCCGTTTCTGACAGATCGGTGACTTCCTGGTGTACCGCGGCGCGGACGGTGCTGTCGAGGTGGCGTTCGGCATAGTTGCGGAACTCACCCGTACCAGCAAGGAACAGCTGCAGTCCAGCGGCAGCGGCGCCGCACAAAAGCGTAACCAGCAGGTACATCCGGCTTCTCGTGCGTAACTGATAGGATGCGGGCATGTCGTCTTCCTCATTCACCCTTCGTGGTAAGGGGCCGGGACCGAGGGTCGCTATCTGCGCGAGGAGGAACAGACAGCAGGTGTTGCAGGGAAGGGAAGAGTCTACCCCTCGGTCCCGGGCCACGAAGGCGTGTTCGACGTGACCTTTGCAAGGGCCGTGCCAGATATAATTAATGATTACATAAGACTAGCAAATACAGATAGTTACAGATTGTGAGAAACTATAAAAATCTATATGATACCATGTCTGTTTGTATGGTATCCGTCACAGCATGTAGGTGTCAGATGCCGGGCGACAACTACATGTCGACGTGAATCTGGAAAGCAGAAAAACGGGGATATTCGGGGAGGGAAAGACCTTCCGAGTGCGGGAAGAAAAGTCTTCCCACTGGAAAACTCAGCGGTGTTCTGCGCCTGTCGGTGTGTGTTGATACCACTGTGACAGCGTCCGTTCCGCGGGCTTGCCACGTGGGGTGAAGTCACCGTCACGTGGCCCGCCGTGGTCGGTGTGACTGTGCCACTTCCACCAGTACATGCCGTAGAACCAGGGCCGCTGCCACATGACCTCGAGCACGGCCTGATAGGCACGGGACTGCAGTTCGAGATCGACGGCCGGTTCGATACGCCGGGGCCACTCCCATGGCGTCACCGTCGCTCCACGGACGGACTTGTAACCGACTTCGGTGAAAATCACGGGACGGTGGGTTGTCAGCTGCAGCAGTTCGACCTCATCGGCCACGCGGCGGGCGCCGACACGCAATGTCTCGAGATCAGGCGCACCGGTTTCGCTGAGGGGGAAGAAGGCATTGATGCCGACATAGTCCAGTGCATCCCAGATGTGGATCTCGTCGTACTCCCCCCACCAGTTGGCGGCATAGGTGATGGGGCCATGGTAGACCTGACGGATACGATCGATGAGGGCCCTCCAGTCCTGCTCCCGCTCCTTCATCGTGCGCGCCAACTCGACGCCGATACAGAAGATGTCCACCTGTTCGCGTTCAGCGATGCGGGCGTAATGCAGAATGAAGCGTTCGTAGTTCTCGAACCAGAGCCGCCAGTCGGGCTCGTTGTTCATGCCGATCCTGCCACGCCAGGCATCATCATCCTTCTGCTGCAGCCAGATGTGGGGCTTGAGCATGACCTGCAGACCCAGGGCGTGCGCTTGCTCAATGGCGTGCACGAGATGGGCATCCGGCGGGTCACCGCCGAAATACAGACTGGGATCGCTGGCCGTCCGCTGGTAGGAGAAGGGGTTGAGGGCGATCCATTCGACATGAACCTTCTGCCGCAGGTGCTCGAGGGCTGTCTGTGATACGGGAGACAGCAGGTTGTTCTGCGGGCTGTATCCGTGGGCGAAACTCATGCCTTTCTGGAACACGGGCCTGTGTGGAGGCGCCGCCAGAGGTTCGCCTGTTGCCGCGCCACCCGGCCACAACAGCAGGGCAAGGCAGATGGTCCGCCTCACGACAACAGTCTGTTGAGGCGAAGCGTGCGGGCCACCCTGGGCACGTAGCCGGTGAGACTGCCGTCGCGGCAAACGACGCCGCGGCAGATGGGCAGGTCATCGTGGAAGCAGAGGACCTCACCCGTCAGCAAGGGCGATTCGACGGCGCACGATTCTCCGCGGAACAGGATCTGCAACTGGTCCATGTCCAGGTCCAGCCGCCGCTGGCGCACCTGTTCTCCCCACAGGCACACGGCCTGCTGCGACAGATAGAAGTGTTCCCTGTGCAGACTTGCCAGGCGCATGCCGGAACGGACATACCAGGGCCGATCCGCCAGTCGTGCGGCGCCGGCATGGCGCAGATCCAGATGCTTGGGGTGCGCGACCATCTCGTAGCCCCGTGGAATGTCGGGGGCGAAATCCCAGCGGGAGGCCAGACGTTGCGCCCAATCATCTGGATCGGGGTCTGCCGGCAACGTCTGCAGCAAAACACCGGCATCATCATCGGCCGTGAGCCACTCGCTCGGCGCCCGTTTGCCGATGACGGCGACGAAGGCGCCCTCTGTGGCATGCAGATGGGGCCAGACGCGGGCGCATCCGGAGAACGCCGGCGGGTAGCGCGCCATTTGTTCTGCGGCCAGGTGGCCATCGGTGATACCGGATACCTGCTGTACGTCGACGAGCGGGCCGAAATCTTTCAGCAGTCCGACGAGGACGTCTTCGTTTTCCTCCGTGGACAGACTGCAGGTGGAATAGACCAGGCGGCCGCCGGGGCGCAGCATGTGGAACGCCGCCCGCAGCAGTCCGATCTGCTGGGCGCTCTTGTGGACGGCGTCCTCGGGAGACCAGAACCTGAGCATGCTGCGGTCCTTGCAGAGGATGCCGTCACCGGAGCAGGGCGCGTCCAGCAGCACACGGTCGAAGACGTTATGGAAGGCGCGGGCCAACTGGGTGCCCAGGACCGAGGTGAGCAGGGTGTTGTAGGCGCCACACCGTTCCAGGTTGCCCACCAGCGCAGCGAGCCGTTTGTGGCGTGGCTCGTTGGCTACCAGCAGGCCCGTGTTGCCCATGGCCGTGGCGATCTGCGTCGCTTTGCCCCCGGGTGCGGCGGCCAGGTCGAGGACCAGTTCCCCGGGCTGCGGGTCGAGGGCGCGCACGGCCAGCGTTGTTGCCTTCGCCTGCATGTAGAGCGCGCCCAGGCGAAACTCCAGACTGTGACTGACGGTGGCCGCCAGATCGGGCGGCAGGCGCAGCGTGTCCGGACACCACGCGACGGACTCACACAGGGCCTGCAGGTGCGGAGCAAAGGAGCGCGCCGCCGGCAACAACGTACTGAGCCGCACGTCCACACCGGGTTGGGTGAGCATCGCCTGGCGGAACTCCGGCGCCTGCAAAGGGTCGGGCAGCAAGGCCTGCAGGTGTCCCAGCAACTTCTGCAGGCGGGGGTCGCTGTCGTCCGGGGCGTCTTTGCAGTCCTGTGGGGATGTGGCGTTATTCATGCATTCAGTCATTCATGGGCAGTCATCATCGTGTGTTCTGGCTGTACGTGAGTTGACACAAGTAACCCACCCGGACCAGTTCTGCAAGGATACCCACCGCCTTGGCGGCCGACGGCGACACCTACATCGTCAGCGACCTCCACCTCGGAAGCGCCTACTTCCGTTGGGAGAACTTCGTCCGTTTCCTCGATGCGTTGCCGGCCGGCGTGCGCCTGGTGCTCAATGGCGACACCATCGACGAACCGGGTGACCCCTTGCCGGCGGCGCACGAAGATGTCGTCCACCGGCTGGTACGTGAATCCCGTGAGCGCTCCGTGATCTGGGTTCATGGCAACCATGACGAGAGTTTTGGCCTGGCTGATGCGGGCAACATACAGTTCGTCCGCCGCTGGGAAGTGGCGGACACGCTGCTGGTCCTGCACGGGGATCAGCTGGACGGCGTCATGCCGAAACACGGCCTGTTCAAGAAGATCTTCAAGAAATTCCACCGACTCCGCGTCCGGCTCGGCTTCCCTGACATGCACGTGGCACACTATGCCAAGCGCTGGGACCTGCTCTACCGCGTGCTCAACGAGCATGTCGCCCGGCGGGCGATTGAGGCGGCCCGTCGCGATGGCTTTCGCGCCGTCACCTGCGGCCATACACA
>JAQCJA010000493.1 GCA_027593305.1 bacterium | reverse complement strand
GGATTGATACCACCGTAGACGTTGATGAGCACGCCCCGCACCCCGGGGCACGCCAGCACCCGTTTCATGGCGCCCGCCACCAACTCCCGCGTGATCCCGCCCCCGGTCTCGAGAAAATTCGCCGGCGTCGCCCTTGCCGAAATCAGATCCATCGTCGCCATACCGAGGCCGGCGCCGGAGCAGATGATGCCCACATCACCACCGAGTTCAACGAAGGTCAGGCCGCCGGAGCGCTCGCGCCGGGCGCCACCACCGTTGTCCCGCAATGGCAGACCCGCCAGTTCCCGCGCCGTGTCATCGACTTCGATCACGGCGTCGACAGCGACCACACGCCCGTCGGTCAGGACCGCCAGGGGATTGACCTCCACCGTCAGCGCCTGCTCTGCGGCGAAGACGGCCCACAGGCACATGAGGATTCGGGTCAACTCGCCCGCCGGTTCCAGACCGGTACCGCCTACCCAGGCAGCGACGTCCGCGTCGACGGGGCCGGTGAGGGGGTTCACGAGATGTTGCCAGGGCGCGACGCCGGTACGGGCATGGGCCTCGACGTCGATGCCACCCGTTCCCAACAGCAGCAGCGGTGCGCCGCGCACGGGGTCGATGGTGACCGCCGCGTACAACTCCGCGGCGATGGGGACCTGCGCTTCGACGAGCAGTTCGGTGGGCAGCAGGCCGCGGCAGGGACGTTGGAGCATGGCGGCGGCACGGGACCGCGTCTGCTCCATGTCGTGGGTGATCTCGATGCCGCCGGCGTGGCCGCGGCCACCGGCCAGCACCTGTGCCTTGAGCACCACCGGCAGGCCCAGTCGTTGCGCCGCCCGCGCCGCTTCCTGCGCGTCGGTGACGACTTCCCCCGTTGGTACTTCAATGCCGGCCTCCCGCAGGAGGGCCTTGCCTTCGTATTCGTGCAGTCGCACGGGTCTCTCCTGTGCCCGGAAGCGAGCAACCGTCGTGCCCGCTGCCGGAGGGTCAGGGGACGACGGATCCACGCACCGCGGAGGCGCGCAGGTGAGCCTTCCGCATCTCATGCGAGACATGTTGGTCCCTATTCAATCGGTCACCGGGGCATGGGTGCGATAGTTTCGGGGCTGCGCATCATCGCCGAAGCCGAGTACGCCGGTCTCGGTCTGGCCCTTGCTGTGAGTTGCAGGCGTGGACGAGCCGGAGGAATGAGAGAGATGAGAGCGCTATGAGCTACGAAATCGGCATGGCGGCGCTGCGCCGTGAACCGGCGGCACGCCTGGCACATACGGAGTACTGCAGCAACTACGCTCTGGTGCGCGCCGTCACCGGTCGCGATCCACGCACCGACAGTGGTGCCTGGCAGGCCTTCCACGACGCCTGGGACATCGACTTCTTGTGGTCCACCCATGACGGCCCCGTGCCGTGGGAACAGCGCGGCCGCGTCACCGACATGGGCCACGCCGAGTTTCTCGAGGATGGCATCGACCGGCGCGATGCCGTCGCCTGTCCCTTTACCCGCGTCGAGCAGGTGTGGGCCTTCGATGCCGTCGAGGAGTATGGTCTGCCCGACTTCGGCGAACTGGTCCGTTTCTACGAACAGCGCTACCAGACGGGACGCGACGAGCACGCGCGCCAGGTGTTCCCTGGCGGGTACTACAAGACCATCGTCTCGGGCATGATCCACTCCTTCGGCTGGGAGATGCTGCTCGAGGCCGCCGCCGACCGACCCCGTTTCGAGCGCGTCATTGACGGTTTCTTCCGCCTCTCCCTGCACCACTATCAGGCGCAGGCGGAAACATCGATCGAGGCCTTCATCTGCCACGACGACATGGTCTGGTCCCAGGGTCCCTTCATGCACCCCGACTTCTATCGCAGTGCGATCTTCCCGCGCTACAAAAAGCTGTGGGAGCCCCTGCCGGAGGCCGGCAAGATCCTGCTGTTCTGTTCGGACGCGACCTTCACCAAATTCCTCCCCGACCTGGCTGCCGCCGGCGCCGATGGCTTCATCTTCGAACCGATGACATCCCTTGAGGCCGTCGTCGAAGCCTACGGTTCCTCACACGTCATCATCAGCAGCAAGGTCGATTGCCGCACCCTCACCTTCGGCACCCGTCTGCAGATCGCCGCCGAAGTCGACGCGACGCTGGCACTGGCGACAAAATGCCCGGGGTTCATCTTCGCCGTAGGCAACCATATCCCGAGCAATGTGCCGGTGGACAACGCCCGCTTCTACATGGACTACGTACGCGAGGGCTGGCACCGCTAGCAACGCTCAGCTGCAGAACCGCTGCGACTCCTCCACCAGGGCCATGAAGTTGCGTGCTCCGACCTCGGTATACGTGCCGGACGCGGTGCCACCGAGACAGAAGCCACTGACGTGGCCCACGGCATCCAGATGGGCCCGGCCCATTTGCCGTACCGTGGCTTCATCCCGCGTCTCCAGCACTTCCATGTCATCCAGCCCGCCTACGAGACAGACGCGGTCGCCGATGCGGCGATGGGCGGTGGCCAGATCGACATTGCCGTAGGGCGGCACTTCCAGAGGATCGAGAAAGTCGATGTCGAGGTCGGCGAAGGTTTCCAGGTAGGTGTCGACGTAGCCGTGATTGTGGTAGTAGGCCAGCGCCCCATGCTTGTGCATGACGTCGACCAGTTCCCTGTCCCACGGCTGCACGAGCGCCGCAAAACCGGCGGGGCCCAGTTGTTCGGTGGCATACTCGCCGCCGACGATACGAAAGGCATCCACGCCGGCCCGACAGGCAGCCTCCACATAGTCGAGCAGGCGGTCGTGGGCGATCTCCACGCAGGCCCGCAGCAGATCCGGGTCATCCATCCACAACAGGCACAGATCCTCCGGTGACAGAATGGTCGCCGGAAAACAGATGGCGTCGCCGATCCCGGCCAGCAACAGGGCGTCGTCACCGATCCGGGTCCGTTGCTCGAGGAACGCCTCCGCCCGGGGTTCGGCAGCGACAAAGGGGATCGACAGGTAGGACTCGACGTCATCGGCGTTCTTGCAGGGAAATTCGACGGTCGCCCCCGTGATATCCGTGCGCCGATAGCGCTGCAACAGGTGTCCGGTGGGCGTCTGGATATAGGTGATGGTTTCATCACCCTCCTGCCTCGAGGTCGCCTCGACGGCGGATCCGGCAAAGACGTTGCCCCCCAGCCCCACCGTGAGAAATGGATCGGTGCGTCGAATCAGTTCGGCCGCGACGGGACCCTTCGGATCCAGGTGCCCGAGGCCGAAGGGAGAGACCGGCACCCGGTCCGGGCGCTCCCCGCGGCAGGCGGCAAGCATACGTTGGCGGGATGTCATAACAGAACCTTTCACGAGCAGGACAAGCCTGTAGTCACAGAAGCAGGAAAATGCCTCTCCCGTCAATTCTTGACCGCAGCCGGCAACAGGATGTTTATCTGCCCCGGCAGCTTCTCTTCACCTGCAGGGTGGCACATGGATCAGATCAAGCTTGGATGTATCGGCCTCGGTGGGCGCGGCGCAGGCCTGGCCGACCTGGTGGCGGAGATGGAAGACGTGCACATCGCTGCGGTCTGTGATGTGTACCAGGATCGCGTCGACAAGAAGATGGACCGCCTGCAGGAGAAACAGGGCTACCGTCCCGCAGGCTATACCGACTATCACGAGTTGCTCGCCCGCGGCGATCTGCAGGGCGTCATCATTGCCAGCAGCTGGACGACCCATGTCGAGATCTCCCTGGCCGCCATGCGCGTCGGCATCTACGCCGCCTCCGAAGTCGGTGGTGCCTCGTCGATTCAGGAGTGCTGGGAGCTGGTCCGCGTCAGTGAAGAGACGGGCGTGCCCTTCATGCTGCTGGAAAACTGCTGTTATGGCCGCGAGGAGATGGCCATCCTGAACATGGTCAAACAGGGCATGTTTGGTGAGCTCATCCACTGCCAGTGCGGCTATGAGCATGACCTGCGGTCGGAGATCACCCGCGGCACCGAAAACC
>JAQCJA010000492.1 GCA_027593305.1 bacterium | reverse complement strand
CGTCCCACTCCCGGCCCCACTGTCCCGTCAGGGCGTCGATGATGTTGAGACAGGGGTTGGTGATACGCGCCAGATCCGGCAGCACGTAGGACAGCCGGATCGCATGGTGGTAGTACGTGCGGACCCGCCCCTCTGGTGGGATCGTCGGGGTGATGCCGAAGAGGTTCTTCGTACACAGCGTCACGCCCATGAACAGGTGGTTCTTCATCTTGGCGACGGAGATGACTTCATCTGCCTCGGCGAAACAGGCGTTGAGCGTGTAGCGCTGGAACATGGATCCGCCCCCCGGGACTTCGTACTCGGCAAAGGGCGGCAGGTTTGACTCGGCATACTCGACGTCGAATTCCTGCAGCAGTGACAGGTAGTTGAGATAGGGAGACTGTTCGCCGGCGGCGTTGAAGCCATGGGTATCGGTCGCCACCAGGGTGGCCGACGTCCGTTCCCGCAACAGGCGCAGCACGGCCCGACATGTGGCCTCGTCCACCAGCTCCCGGCGTCGACCCTCGAACCTTTCGACTTTGACATGGGCCATGTTGAACTTGATGGCGATGCGCCGGGCCCGCTGCAGTTTCTCCCAGGCGCGTGTCAACGGCGCCGTGGCACGAACCAGCGACTCGTAGACCTCCTCATCACTGGCCTGGTGATCACAACGAACGGCGCGCACACTGTATGGTTTTGTCATATCTCAGAAGCCCACGACCATGGTCCAGAACGGTGACTTGCCGACGCCGAATTCAGCCAGTTGCTGCAGACTTCCTGTGGTCTGGTTCACGCGGAAGGAGCGCAGTTGACCATCACCCTCGCCCGTGCAATAGCAGAAGTGACCCGTCGGATCGATGTTGAAGGAGCGCGGGCTCGAGGGCACCGCAAAGTGGCCGCATGGTTTCAGCGTACCGTCGGCAGCAATGTCGAAGCCGGCGATGCTGGATTCTGGACCGCGGTTGGATGCGTAGATCCACTTGCCCTTCGGATGGATCTCGATGTGGGCCGTGAAGCTGTCTTCCGTATAGCCGTCGGGCAGGGTGGAGATGGTCTGGAAAGGGGCGAGGGTGCCCTGCGTCGCGTCGAAGTGCTGCGCCGTGATCGTATTGCCCTGTTCGTTGACGGTGTAAACCACATCGCCGCCGGGCCCGAAGCACATGTGGCGAGGCCCCGTGTGCGTCTCGTCGGGGATCACCTCGGCGGGGTCGTTCGGCGACAGCATTCCGGAGGCGGCATCAAAGAGGAACTGCGCCGTCCGGTTGTTCGGGCAGACATGGGGAACAAAGACGAAGCGATTCGTCGCATCGAACAGGACGGAGTGGGCCTTCTCACCCGTCTCGAGACGTTGCACCAGTGCGCCGATGGCGCCATCGTCGTTGATGGCGTGTACGGTGATGCCACCGCCGGTGTAGTAGCTGGTGAGCAGGAAGCGGCCCGTCGCATCGGTAACGGCCAGGGCGGGCGTGTCGAAACCGGTAACGACGGTGTTGATGTGGGTCAGGGATCCGGTGTCTGGGTCCATGCAGTAGCTGGACAATGCCGAGGAACCGACGTGGGCGCCGTACATGATGCCGCTGTTTCGATGCAGGTGCAGCGAGCCGATCGGACCGTGGGCCTCGCTGGTGGTGCGCAACGCCAGGGCGCCACTGTCGAGATCCAGCGAGTAGGTCTTGATCTGTTCGTCACCGGTGAGGGCGACGAAGACCAGACAACGGGAAACCTGAGCCATGGGGCTGTCCTTTCTCGGGGTTGTTGAACCCACAAGATAGGATCATGGCCCGAACCACGGCACTAGGCGGGCAGATGATCCTCGGCGCGGTCCACCGGTTCCCAGCCCAGCTGTTCCCGCGCATTGGTCAGGTCGACCCAGCCGAAGCGGTTGTTCGACATGCCGTAGAACACGTCGAAGCGCAGGTCTGCCGGCGCGTCGATGCAGGCTTTGATCAACCCGGCGATATCGCGCTGGCTGCACCAGATGTCCTCGGAACGATCATTGGGCACGCTGTCCTCGCCCACGACCCAGCCGATGCGGATCGCCAGGCAGGACATGCCGTGGGAGAAGGCAAAGGTGCGACAGAGCGACTCGCTGAAGACCTTGCTCGAGGCATAGAGATTGCGCGGCTCCGCCGGCAGGTGGGCACTGACCATCGGCACACCCTCCGGCAACGGCTCTAGGCGGCCCTGGCTGACCGCGTTGTACGGCGCCTGGGTGCGGTGTCCCGTCGACACCTGGATCGTACTGGCTGCGACGATGCGCTGTACCCCCGCCAGGCGACAGGCTTCGAAGACGTTGTAGGCGCCGACGATGTTGTTGCGCAGTACGCTCTCCCACTCGCCACCGGCGGGGTCGGCCGCCATGTGCACAACGACGTCCATTCCGGCCACCGCCTGACAGACGGCATCGAAGTCGGCGATATCGGCGATTCGGTGGTGCTCCGCCGACAGGCGGATGTCCCGGGCGTCCTTCACCCGTGCCGACAGCGCGCGGCGTCGGCCGAGACCGTACAGATCATACTGTCCCGGTGACTGGCGCAGCGCCAGATAGGCGGAACTGCCGACGATCCCCGATATGCCGGTGATCATGACCTTCTTCGGTGCCATGGTGTCTCCCCAGTTCAGCTGAGTCCAACGGGTGGCCGTCGCTTCCTGCGCACAGCGAATGTAGACTCGACGGCCGCCGCCGTCCGGCGACCGGGCCCCGCACCGGCTCGACAGTTGTCAGCCGTAGATCTCCCGCAGGCGGGACGTGTAGTACTGCACCAGCTCCCACTTCGCGTCGGGCGCCAGGCGATGATCGGGGCAGGGGATGTAGCCACCGAGATCGACCAGGGGCTGCAGGCGCTCGATCTCTGCATCCACGGCGGCGCGGTCGCGGGCGAAGGCGTTCTTGTTGGTGCCGCCGACGCCACGCAGGGCCGTGCCGTACTGCTGTCGCCACGGGGCAAGGTTGGCGCCCCACGTACCGACCTCGATGGGGAACATCGTGTTGACGCCATTCTCGATCCATGTCGGGATCAGGGCACTTATGTCACCGTCGCTGTCCACGGAGACGATGTCGATGCCGTGTCGCGTCAGCAGTTCGGTGACGCGCCGATAGTGGGGGCCCACCTTTTCGTGAAATACGCGTGGTGAGATGAGGGGCCCGTTCTTGAAGGAGATGTCTTCCCAGAAATGGGCAAAGTCGAAGCGTGTACCGGCGGCGAGGATGTACTGGGTCTTGCGGTAACAGAGGTCGGCGACGGTGTCGATGATCTCGTCGAACAGGGCTTCGTCATCGACGAGCAGGTAGCAGGACCCTTCCAGCCCCAGCAGGTTGCGGACCTCGCCGAAGAGACTGCCGCAATGCAGGCCATACGGCGTGTCCCACGCGGAGGCCCGCAGCGTTTCCAGGCCGCCCTGGTCCCAGCGGGCCGAGTAGCCCCGGCGCACAACCCGGGCTTCCGTAACACGCTTCTGTGTCCACTGCAGACGATGCCGGTAGTGCTGCTCCCACGAGGCGCGATCCTTCAGCAGATGATCGATCTCGGCGGGAATGGAGCCTGCCTGCGGCCGCTGCACAACCACGACGCCGTTGCCGTTGAGAACGTGCCGGGTGCCATCGGCGAAGGTGTCGACCACACGCGTGTCGAAGCCCGGGCGCAGGC
The DNA here is from genome assembly GCA_027593305.1 of bacterium. Lineage (GTDB taxonomy): Bacteria > Latescibacterota > UBA2968 > UBA8231 > UBA8231 > UBA8231. The sequence continues at coordinate 311 of JAQCJA010000492.1, read as the reverse complement.
CCCCGTGACCGCCGAACATACATTGCCAGTTGAAGTCGAAACCCAGCTTGTCGCCGAGTTCGAAGTCCGCCTCGTTGCCGTCCGCCCAGGCCTCGGCCAGCACCTGGCTGATGTGACCTTCGCTGGCCCATTTCTGCGGTGTGTGCCCACTCCAGAAGCCGAAGTGGACAATCGGCAGCCGGTCGTATTTCTGGTAGCGCAGGACGGCGAGGGCGCGCTCACGGTGGGTCATCGGTGCAGGCGTGCGCAAGTCATTCCTTTCGGTGCTGCAGATTCGGCGGAGTTCCTACGCAGTCAGCTTAGCCGAGCCG
>JAQCJA010000491.1 GCA_027593305.1 bacterium | reverse complement strand
GAGCGTCGTACCTGAAACCGTGCGTTCATCGAGCAGGCCGACGCGGACCAGGCCAAAGGCGGCGCGCTGCGCCAGCCTGTTGAGCTGGGCCGGCAGCAGGGGCGCATCGGTGATGAGAACGGCGGCAAAGGAGCGGCGATGTGACACGGGCAGGGGCGCCAGATCTGCGAGCCAGCGTCCGATGGGCACACCATTGAGCGCCAGGCGATGGGGTTCGCCGCCGTTGGTGGCGACAAGAACGCCAACCGTGCCGGCCCGCCCGGTTCGTGAGGAGCTGCCGATGCCGGCGCGCACACCGAAGCCGGACAGCGACGTGCCGACTCCGATCTGGCCTTCGCCGACGGCCCCACCCGTGGCGGTAGACAGTGCTGCCGCCACCTGGGCCGCACCGAGCGAAGCGTGCAGCGACACGGCAGGCAGCGGCACACCATCCACGGCGACCACCACCGGTGGCCAGCCGTGGTCCTCGCCGAGACCGGAATCCTGCTGAAAACCATAGTCCAGCAGGCCATCGTAGACTCGACCCAACGCGGGTGTCGGGACCAGCGCGATCGGCGCCGACAGCGCGCCAAAATCCTCCAGCATGGCCAGACCCGTCGTCTCATCACCACCATCCAGCGACCAGCGCCCCGCATAGTAGCGCCGCGGTGCACCGGTGAATGGCAGCACCAGCGTGATACCACCCACAGCGCCGCGTGCGTGACCGACACGAACCCCGGACACATCCGTGACGGTGTTGAGTGGACCCGCCGGCAAGTCGCCCACAGCCAACCCCAGATCGCGCAGACGCACGGCGACGCTACCCGTGCCGGCCGTACAACTGCATGACATCCAGCAATCGATCCAGAGGCAGAGCGTGGATGGTGTTGCCATCCCGGCCGACCATGGTCGTCGCCGCCGTCAATGAGTTGAGAATCGCTTCCTCCGTCGCCTCGACGACGCCCTTGTGCAGCCACGTCATACGCGAGGGGCGCAGTACCTGCAGGCTCTCCGCGGCAGCCGGCCCGGCTTCGTTGCCGGTGGAGAAGGCAATGGCCAGATCGCCGCTGCCGTGTGTTGACACGGCGCCCGTACGGGCCATTCCCAGAGCCGCCCGCTGGCACAGTCTGTGCAACTGCACGGGCAACAGGGGCGCATCCGTGGCAATCACAATCAGCAGCGAGTTCCCCGTCGGCACTTCGGTCCTGGCGCCCCGCTCCGGCAACAGATCAACGATCTCCCGTCCTACGGGAACACCATTGACGAGCAGCTGATACCGGGTGGCGAAATTCGCCTGCACGAGAACGCCTACGTGCCACATACCGTCCGCGTCCTTCTCCCCTGCCGGGATGAGACGCGACGACGTACCGATGCCTGCCTTGAACTGGAAAGCCCGCATGCCCGTGCCCCCACCAACACACCCTTCGGCGACGGGGCCACTGGCGGCTGAGGTCAATGCCCGTGCGACCTCGACACTGCCCACATGTCGTCCGATCGTGTCATTGAGATAGTCGGCCCAGGTCTCGCCGACGACCGGATCCGGGCGCACTGGACCGGCAAAAGCGTCGGCATCCCGCGCCAGAGCCCATTGCACGCCACCGTCGTGGACACGGCCAACGCTGCCCGTATCCGTCAGCAGGATGGGGCCACCCAGCAGGCCCGTGCGCCGTACCGGGCCGAGACCGGTGAACTCACCGTTGCCATTGATGGTCAGGTCCGCGGCGTACACCGGCCGACGCCATGGCAGATCGGGCCGCGGCAGAATGGCGGTGACACCCGTACGCACGGGGCCCTTGCCGACGACGAGGGGCCCGTTGCCGTGGATCAGCGTCGTGTGACCGACGCCTACGCCGGGAACATCCGTGATCGCGTTGAAGGGCCCTGGCGGCAGATCACCAATAACGATGCCCAGATCGCGCAGCCGTGCCCGCGCCCCTGAGTCGCGGGCATGTGATGAGGTAGTTCCTGGGGCGCAGGCCAACGCCGGCAACACGGCGGCTGTCAACGACAGGCCGAGAAACTGCCGCCGCGTCAGCTCAACGGCCGACAGTGAATCAGTCACGCCTGCTGCAACTCGTCGATGGCCTTGCACCTGCGCAGGCTGATGCCGGCGCGCTCCTCGAGTCCCATCCAGGCGTACGGATCGTCGCCACTGATCATGACGATGTCGCGGAAGTCGGCACGGGATGCGGACTCACCCTCGCGCAACTGCCACGGCAGGCGCGACCAGGCATTCATATAGTGATTGACCAGAACACGGCGGTAGACCTGGCTGCGATTGCGCCGCGATCGGTGCAGCAGATAACCGTTGAAGAACACGGCGTCACCCGCCTTCACTTCGACGGGAATCTCCCCGGCTTCATCGAAACCATGGGACTCGGGAGCAAAATCGAATTCATCAGGGTTGTCGTGTGGTCGCTGATCGTACAGCGCCCACTTGTGTGATCCGGGGATCACATAGAGGCAGCCATTCTCTATGGTCGCATCATCGAGGGCGATCCAGCCTCCGGTCAGGGAACGATCACGGGTGGGTATGTAGATCTCGTCCTGATGCCAGGCCTGCCCCTGGAATCCCGGTGGTTTAACGAACAGCATGGACTGCATGCATTTGACGTCCGGGCCGATGATCCGCTGCAACACTGCCGCCATGCCCGGGTGTTTCACCCCCCGTTCCAGCATCACCGGACTGACCTTGTGCGGAAAGTGAATGCAGAGGAAATGGCGCAGCACCTCGTCATCGTTGAGGGAACTGTCCATCACTTCGAGTCGGGGATGGGGATACTGGCCGCGACAGATGCGCACCGTATCTGCCCGCAGGGCCTCGACATCCTGGGCACTTGCCAGACCCGGGACGGTGAGAAATCCGTTGCTGTGATAGGAGGCTACGTCCTGGTCGGTGATGCTCACGCTCACTGTCTACCTTCTCTTGCTGGATGCGTTCAGGTGAGGCCTTCAGGGCCGGGCGGCGGCGGCGATGGCTTGCCCCAGGTCCGGCGTTTTCATCGTGCCGCCAATGTCGGGCGTTCCCGTGCCTGGCTGCGCCAGTACATCTGTCACGGCCGCCTCGATGCGGCTCCCCGCCGCCAGAGCATCGGCGTCGTCGTGTCGGTGCCCGAGCCAGCGCAACATCATGGCCGCCGACAGAATCGTCCCGGTCGGATTGGCAATTCCCTGGCCGACGATGTCGGGTGCGGTGCCGTGTGAGGGCTGAAAGACGGCGGCGTCCTGGCCGATGTCGCCGGAAGGGGCCATGCCGAGACCGCCAACAAGCCCCGCGCCCAGATCTGACAGGATGTCACCGTACATGTTTTCCGTCACCATGACATCGTACGACTCGGGGCGGCGCACCAGATAAAGTGCCATGGCGTCGACATAGGCATGATCGGCAGCGATATCCGTGCTGGCAGCAACACCATCGAAGACGCGACGAAAAAACGCCATCGACTTGAAGATGTTGGCCTTGTCCACACAGGTCACGTGCGCCTGGCGCTCGGCACGCAGGCCTGCAGCACGTTCGCTGCGCCGATCGCGGGCCAGGTCAAAGGCATATCGCGCAATGCGCTCTGTACCCGAACGGGTGATCACCATGCTGTCGACGGCAGTCTCGTCACGCAGCAGAATGCCACCGTTCATCGAGGCAAACAGCCCCTCGACATTCTCCCGCAGGATGACAAAATCGATGTCCCCCTGCGCGTAGTCCTTCAGCGGGCTGTGATGGGCGGCGTAGAGGTAGATGGGGCGAACGCCGGCGTACAGATCCAACTGAAAACGCAGATCCACCTGCGGCCGCATCTCGGTGCCGTCCGGCCAGCGTACGTCGGGCAGCCCCATGGCCCCGAGCAGGACCGCGTCGGCCTCCCGACAGGCCTCGATGGTGGCCGGTGGCAATGGATCGCCGGTCTGCAGATAACAGTTGGCGCCGCAGGCATGCTCGGTATAGGTGAGCGTCGGCCCGCCCGCCGC
>JAQCJA010000490.1 GCA_027593305.1 bacterium | reverse complement strand
CAATGGTGCAGGACGTGTGCAATTCTCTGTGGGCCTGCCGCATCTCGACGGCGTCTCCGACTGTTTTCTCAACAATCCACCGGTTGCGGCGGAAGGGGCCCCCATCGAACGGACCGTCGAACGGACCGTCCACAACGAGGCCCGCCGCGGTAGAGAGCCCCGTGGAAGCCCTAGGTCCCATGGATGCCCTAGGTCCCATGGATGCCCAGTGGCCCGCAGGAACCCAATGGACTGCAGAAGCAGAGCTCTCAAGGGCAATGGAGAGGCCCGTCCCGAGATTGTCGGAGATGCGCGACATCGTCAGCGAGTGCGTGAGCTTAGCAGCAACATGTGAGTTGAATCAGCATGGGTTTTTTTGTCGTTGCGGTCCGGTTGTACGGTCCGGAGGCGTATTCCACCGAACAGGGCCCAAACTATCCGGGGGCCCGGTACGATGTCAAGGAAAAAGTAGAAAGCACAGCAATTGGCTTTCAATCGGATGACCCGCCTCTATATTATCAGGTTCTGTGATGATGAACTCATGACATCAACGCGACCCCCATCGCTCGGCGATGCCGAGGGCGATGCCGCAGTCGACCCCGTGCACGCCTGGGATGCGCACAATACGCGCCTGGCCGGTCACCTGCAGCACGCGTCCCTCGAATCGATGGACGCGCTCCCCCTGCTGCGCTGGGCGACGGACACCTTCAACGCCGGCCGTGTTGTGCTCAATACGAGCTTCCAGTATTCCGGCGTGGCCATGATCCACATGGCGGCCGAGGCGGGCCTGCAGCTTCGTTATGCCACGATCGATACTCTACGGCTCCACCCCGAGACCTATGCATTTCTGCGTCAGCTGGAGGACCGTTACAACATCGATATCGAAGTGCAGCGCCCCGATGCCGAGCAGGTGCAGGGCATGGTCCGTCGCTTTGGCGAGTATCTGTTCTTCGATTCCAAGACGTTGCAGGAGTACTGCTGCCAGATCCGTAAGGTCAAACCGAACGAACGGCTGCTGACAACGGTGGATTGCTGGATCTCGGGGATGCGACGGGACCAGTCAGACCATCGCCGCCAGACACCCAAGGCAATGACCGTCAGTGAATACGGCTCGCGGCGACAGATCCTCAAACTCAATCCGATGGCCGACTGGGGAGAGGATCGCATGTTGGACTTCATCCGAGACAACGACATCCCCAGACACCCGCTGTATGATCAGGGATACAAAAGCATCGGCTGCTTCATCTGCTCCACGCCCGTCAGTGACGCCGAGGATCAGCGCGCCGGGCGCTGGCGCTGGTTCAACTCCGATGACCGGATCGATCCGCAGGAAGCCAAGGAGTGTGGCCTGCACATTCCGAGGTATAACATCTAGCCCTGATCGTGCTGGCGGCGGCGCCCGTCCGACACGGCCCTGCGGAAGGCTTCGCCGCGCTCGGCATAGCTGGTGAACATGCCGAAGCTGGCACATGCCGGCGACAGCAGCACGACGCTTCCCGGTTGTGCCAGCGCTGTCGCCGCCTCGACGGCAGCGGCCATCGTCGGGCAGTCCTGCCGCACGGTTCCCACATAACCCGCCTGCCGTGCCGCCTGCATGATGCGAGGTCCTTCCTGCCCTAGTGTCATCAGGGCGATGGCGCCGGCTGTGACCGCCTCTCCCAGGCGCGAGAAATCCGCTCCCTTCGAAGATCCACCGGCGATCAGCAGCACCGGGCGAGGCGCCCAGGCCCGGAGCCCGGCAACGGCCGCTTCCGGCGTCGTCGCCAGGGAATCGTTGACGTAGAGCACACCGTCGTACTCGCCGATGATCTCGAGTCGGTGAGGCAGCCCGCCAAAGGCCTGCACACCCGCAGCAACCGTCTCGACAGGGGCACCAAGCAACATTGCCGCCGCCACGGCGGCGCAGGCGTTGTCCAGGTTGTGTGCACCCGGTACACGAAGCGCGGACGTGCTGGCAACAACCGCATGCGTGGCGCCGCAGCGCCAGTGAATCTGCCCATCCTCCGCCCAGCAGCCATCCCCGGCGATGGCAGTCGTGGCGCTGAAGGTCAGCGGACGGCCCCGACTGTGCGTCGCCAGTTCGCCAGCCGTGGGACATCCAGCGGCGGCCAGTACCCAGCCGGCGGCATCCTGATGTCGGCAGATTTCACCCTTTGCCTCAACGTATTCGGCCCGCGTCCGGTGGTAATCCAGATGGTCGGTAGCAACCGGCAGCAGCACAGCCCCCGCCGGGCTGCGGCCCAGGTCCTGCAACTGGAAGCTCGACAGTTCCAGAATGACGCGGTCCTCTGGCTTGAGCTCATCGAGAAAGCTCAACGGCGATGTGCCGATGTTGCCCCCCAGACGTACCGGGATCCCAGCCGCATCCAGAATGGCGAACATCATCGATGACGTAGTGCCCTTGCCCTTCGTACCGGTCACACCAACGACCGGTACGGGACACAGCTGCAGAAACAGGTCGATGGCGCTGGACAGGGACACCCCCGCACGCCGGGCGGCGACCAGTTCTGCGGACCGAACGGGAATCCCTGGCGAGCGAAACAGGACATCGAAGTCGGTGAGGTCCGCCAGGGCCCGCTCACCCAGTCGCCACTCGCGTACGGCCGAGTGCCAGGGAGCATGATCACGACGGGCCGTGGCATTCGTGTCACAGACGGAGAATGTCAGGCCCTGTGCCGCCAGCCAGGCGCCGAGCCCCCGGTTCTCAACACCAAGACCGAGCAGCGCCAGCCGCTGTCCCTGAAGATTCATCGCGCTGGATCTGCCCGTCAGTACGACGCCACCCACTCACCCAGAGTCGCGGTGAGATGGCGGAATACGGACCAGCGCACGACTTCATAGCCGTGGGAGTTCTCCCGTGGGTAGCCGATCGTGGCGCAGCGCTCGGCGCCTCCTGCCTGGAGCACACCGGTCGCGTCGGATGCCGCCGCCGCATAGACGGCATACTGCAGTTCGGTGCCTGCCCGTTGTGCGGCTGTGGCCAGGTCGCTGATCAGGCCCTGATCGAAGTGCACGTGACTGTCACGCGACCACGTCGCCGGCCGGCCGTCCAGCGTCAGGTCTGTACCCCTGGGCATGGGTGTGGAATCGACAGCAACGAAACATTCCACTTCGTTGCGTCGGACCCAGCCCTTGGCGCCGAGAAGTCCCGTCTCTTCCTGCACCATGAAGCACAGTTGCAGCGTGCGACGGGGGGTGATACCCGCCTCACGCAACCAGGACCACAGCTGCAGCAGCGTCAGGCTGCCGCCACGGTTGTCGAAGAGCCACGCAGAGACCAGGGGATCCTCTGGCGGACCGAACAGCGTCGGCCCGCGCCCGGTGGCGGCCGGCACCGCGCAGGTTCCCACTCGGACGCCGCGCGCCGCCAGATCCTGCGGTGACAGGCCTGTCAGCAGGTGGCAATCCGGCCACGTGATGCCACGGGTACCATTGTTGAACTGCGCCACCGGATCGGTGGGGTCACTGGTGTGGCCGGAACCAAAACTCAGATGGGCGGGCACATCCTCTTCGGTGCCGATGAGGACAACGGGCCCTTCGCCCAGCTTGAACGGATAGAGCCCACCCGAGCGTTGCAGCCGCAGGGTTCCGTCCGCTGCGATCGCCGTGACCACCATGGCGATTTCGTCGGTGTGGCTGGCGATGGCGACACCGGGGCCCGATTCCCGGCCAGGAATGTCCACCCACACATTGCCCTGACCATCCTGGCGGGGCGAGGCGCCCCGTTGCTGCAACTGTGTCGTCAGATGCGCCGCCATGCGCTCCTCCCGGCCGGAGGGGCAGGGGATCTGCAGCATCTGTGTGAGTTCGTCGAGTCCAGCCAGCGTCGTGTGGGACATGATTTGCCTCCTGGTCATTCGTGCTGGAACCGCCGAAGGTAGGGCGGGCGGCGCCAGCCGGCCATTGACGCTGAGGCAACCCCTGGCCAATCTCTCGGCATGAGCCACTTCCGGAGTTCCGGCTTT
>JAQCJA010000489.1 GCA_027593305.1 bacterium | reverse complement strand
ACTACGGTAAGTCTTTCCGGTCTTTCATTCTAGTCCAGCCCAGAAAACCACACTTGCCTAAGGACTAGTCGGCCCGCCTTCTCTCTGTCGTGTTGACCAATCGTACGGGTCGACGAATTACTGGGCGACAGCCTGCGCACGCCGCATGACCATGCGGATTCTGGCCAGCAGTTCTTCGAGATCGAAGGGCTTCTCGATGTAGTCGTCGGCGCCATACTCCATGCCCATCACCTTCTGTGGCGTTGCGTTCAGCGCCGTCACCATGATGATGGGAATGACCGAAGTGATGGGGTTGCCTTTCAGGGTCTGACAGACCTGATACCCGTCCACTTTCGGCAGACGCAGGTCCAGCAGGATCAGGTCAGGCTTTTCGGTAAAAGACTTCGCCAGGGCCTCTTCACCATCAGCGGCCTCAACGGTGGCAAATCCATGTTCGCCGAGGAATTCGCTCAGGGTGCTGCGCACGTCCTCTTCATCATCCACTACCAGAACCTTTGTTGGCCGATTCGGATCGCGGGCGGGCGGTAGGCCACCCATGGTCCGAATGATGCCGAAACCGGGGCCATCTGCGCGAGCAGACGCCAACTGGTCCGCGATCTGCGACAGAGACAGCCCTTTGAGGCGCAGTTCCCGCAGCCGATCACGGATCTTCAGAATCTCCTCCCGATCAAACAGGTCCTTGTTACCCCGTTTATCGGTGACGCGGATGATACCGAAGTTCTTGTATTTACGGATGGATTCGACGGACTTGCCCAGCGTCTCAGCAACCTGTCGGATGTCGATCAATTGCTCGCTTTCGGGCATCTTCTTATCTCTCACTCTCCAGAGGGCACGTACGAACAGGATGAGACGGACGACAAAGGGTGTTCGTAGTACCTACAGTATCTTGTGTCACGAGTAGTAGGGATTATACCAAATAGTAGCTTTTAACGTCAAGTCATTGCTTGTAGGTATTATCGGCAGGTTCCCGGGGTTGTGCAGCTTTTCGCATCCCGGGAGCAGGATCATCAATTGACCCCCGTCGCGGCGGGCGTTAGATTGGGGCCGCAGAATCCTCCATGGGTCGCTCAGGCGCACGGGGGAGGGGCCCAGGGCAGGGCGTATCTTTCACCGTAAGTCATTACGAGCAAGGTGGTTATGGCGCAGGCCAACGGTAAGGTCATCGTTGATGTTCAGGATGTGACGATGATCTACAACTCCAAAAACCGGGATACGTCCACGCACGTGCATGCATTGCGTGGCCTGTCAGTTCAGGTCTACGAAAACGAGTTCTTTGCCATCATGGGCCCTTCGGGCTCTGGGAAGAGCACTTTGTTCAATCAGATCGGTGCCCTGCAGACGCCAACATCGGGGAAGGTATTGATCGAAGGAGTGGATCTGGCGACGCTGTCCCCGGCGAAAATGGCGGCCGTTCGCTGCTTCGAACTCGGGTACATCTTCCAGACATACAACCTGTTGCCGGTGATGAGCGCGCTGATGAATGTGGCGCTGCCGACGATTTTCGCCGGCATGACCACCGCCGAAGGTGAGAAACGGGCCATGGAGTGTCTCGACATCGTCGGCCTCGGGGATCGTGCCCATCACTTGCCCTCGGAACTGTCCGGCGGACAGCAGCAGCGTGTTGCCATTGCCCGGGCATTTGTCAATCGGCCTCGCATCATCCTGGCCGACGAACCCACAGGCAACCTCGACAGCATCACAGGGCAGTCGATCATCGACTTCATGAAGAAGCTGCAGCAGGAAATGGGTTCGACGATCATCACCGTGACGCACGATGACAAGATGTTGTCATCCTGCGATCGTATGGCCTGGATAAGAGATGGCGCGCTGGAGCGAGTCGCCAATCGAGCCGACATCGATATCCGCATGGGCTCGATCAAGGAGCACTGAGCGAGAATCACCCCGCCGTTTTGACTGAATCGGATGGGTTGACAGAATCGGATGGGTCCGTAATAACGGAACGGCCGGCTCCCCTGGGGGAACCGGCCGTTTTTTGTTTCGCGCTGCCGGATGGGAAGTTTCAGCGTCGCCGCCGCTTGAGCCCCTCCTGCAGAAACAGGTCACGATTGGGGAAGGCCCCAGCAAGCGTGAAGCCGCCATCAACCGCGACAAGCTGGCCCGTCATGTAGGGGATGTGGGTGAAGGCCCAGGCGGCAAGCGCAATATCCTCCGGAGCACCGATCCGTGCCAGGGGCTGTGACCCCCCTTCAGCCATCAGCGCATAGGTGTCGGCAACCGTATACTCGTGGCCCGTCTCAGCATCGATGAGGCCCGAGGGACGCGCTGTGAGAGGCGTGTCGACGACGCCGGGCCGCAGACCGTTGACGGTGATGTTATATGGTCCACCCTCAAAGGCGGCGCCCAGGATCGCGTGATTGAGGGCCGCTTTGCTGACACCGTAGGGGATTCGCGTCGTTTCCGGGGCAATGTCGGAGATCGATGTGACAAATAGCAGGCTTCGGTGAGCGGGGGTGTGTCCGGCGGCCGTCTCTTTCGTGGCGGCATCGATCATGTGCTTCAGGGCACGTTGGCCGAAGCGATACGCACCCATCAGGTTCAGATCGAGGACCCGGGCCATTTCTCTGTCGAGGTGCTCGGGTGGTGTCTCATGGAAGCGGTAGCGGATGAGTTCGCCATCCTCGCCGCGGATGTAGTTTGCCACACCCGAGTTGCTGATGGCAACATCCAGGCGCCCGAAATGTGCCACCGTCTCGTCGACCAGGCGGAACGGTTCGTCTCGTGCAGACAGATCCGCGCCGATAACAAAGGCATCGACGCCGAAGTCCTGGCGCATGCGGGTCGCGATCGCCTCAGCTCTGTCCCGGCCGGAATTGTAGTTCACCACGACATCCCAGCCTTGTGCGGCAAAATGGCGCACTACGGCGGCACCGATGCCACTGGAAGAGCCGCTCACCAGGCACACGGGCCGAGAGGTGGCATCAGCCACGAAGGGACCTTACGGCATCCACGACCCGATCCACGTCGGGGATGGTGGGCAGTTCCAGCACCGGGCTGAAGGGGATGGGCACGTCGGCGGCGGCGATGCGCAGGACCGGCCCATCGAGCCAGTCGAAGGCGCGCTCCTGGATGACGGAGGCCAGTTCGCCGGTGATGCCATAGCGGGCGGCGCCCTCATCAATGACGATCGCATACCCGGTTTTCTTGGCCGATGCAACGATTGTGTCCGCATCGAGAGGATACAGGCAGCGTACATCGACGACCTCCGCCTCGATCCCCTCTGCAGCCAGCACTTTGGCTGCCGCCAGCGACAGGCCAACCATGCTCGAAGTTGCCACGAGCGTAACGTCACTGCCGGACCGCTTGATGTCCGCCTGGCCGAGGGGAATGAGATACTCCTGCTCGGGAACCTCGCCAACATCGTTATACATCATCTTGTCTTCAAAAAACAGAACCGGATTGTCCTCACGGATGGCGCTCTTCAGCAGACCCTTGGCGTCTCTTGGACAAGACGGGATGGCGACCTTCAGGCCTGGAATGTGGGCAAAGAGCGCGTGCAGACTCTGTGAGTGTTGTGCCGCCGAGGACCGACCTGCCCCCATGGACAGGCGCACCGTAAGGCTCACCTTGCACTGGCCTCCGGTCATGTAGCGAATCTTGGCGGCCTGATTGACGAGTTGATCCATCGTCAACAAGGCGAAATCACCAAACATCAATTCGGCGATCGGCCGCATGCCGGTCATGGCAGCACCGACGCTGAGTCCGACATAGCCCTCTTCGGCGATGGGTGCGTCGATCACACGATTGCTGCCAAACTCGGCCCACAAGCCCTCACTACACTTGAAGATGCCGCCGGATTTTCCCACATCCTCGCCGATGAGAATAACGGATTCGTCTCGACGCATCTCCTCGGCCATGGCCTCACAGATGGCTTCGCGAAAGCTGATCTCGCGGGTCGGTTTTGTGGCGGCGGTCATGAGTAGACATCCTCGAAGGCCTGTTCAGGAG
>JAQCJA010000488.1 GCA_027593305.1 bacterium | reverse complement strand
CCCCGGCCGCTGGGTGGGCCGCACCGAGGGTGTGCGCGAAACCTTCGACCGTGTCGATCGCCAGGGCGTCCCCCGTGGGCGCGGAAACATCTGCGCCACATTCCCTGAGGTACAGGCCTACGCCTATAATGTCGGCGCCTCCATAGCACAGACCTTTGGTCACTATCCGGCGCTGCAGGCGTCCCTGGTGCATTCCGAGATTCGTGACGCGACGGATCTGTGTTTCCACGACCGTGACCGGGCGGCGTACCGCGAGTTCGCCGGCGTCGACATCCCCGAACTTGCCACCGGCAAGGGGGGCGTGCGACGGGCCTCTCTGTCGGCTTTTCCCGCGGACCGTGTGGTGCCCGACGACGATGCGCTGCTGCAGTTCTATCGCTGGTTCTGGAAGGAGGGGGACGGCTGGAACCGGCTACATACCCAGGTCCATGAGGGGCTGAAGTCCACCGGGCGGAACGATCTGTGGACCTTCTTCGATCCTGCCGTGCGGGTTCCCAGCCTCTGGGGGTCCGGCGGGGATGTCGATGTTGTGTCGCAGTGGACCTACTCCTATCCCGATCCGGGGCATCATGTATCCCGGCTGGGGTTCACTCGTACCCAGCGACACGGGCTCGTACCAGTTTACCCATCCGGGAACGCGACCGGCGCTGACGCAGTTGTTGCGCGACGTCGTGCAGCCGCTGGGGCCGACGCTGTTGCACGTACAGCAGGATCGCCCCACGAGGATCGCCGTGCTGGAGAGCTTTGCGTCGCAGATTTTTGCCAGCCGGGGGACACAGGGCTGGAGTGCATCCTGGGAGGCGGATGTGCATCTGGTGCTGCAGTACGCCCAATTGCAGCCCCGGATCCTGTACGACGAGACGGTGATTCGTGATGGTCTTGCCGAATTCGACGTTCTCGTGATGCCGTCCTGCGATGTGCTGACGGAAGCCGTGGCCAGGGCGATCGAACACTTCCAGACACGAGGTGGCATCATCGTTGCCGATGAGAACGTGGCGCCGCGTATTGTGCCGGATATCCTCCTGGAAAGTCGCATGCGCACGGGCCGCCCCGATGAGGACAAGGCGGCGCTGCAGAAGTTGGCGCGTGCCCTGCGCCACGATCTCGACCCGTACATCGAACGCTACGGTGACTCCGACAATCAGAAGGTGATCCTCCGCTTCCGGCAGTACGGGGAGGCTGATTACCTCTTCGCCGTCAACGACCACCGCACCTTCGGAGATTATGTCGGCCATCACGGTCGGGTCATGGAGCAGGGCCTGTCGTCATCGGCGCGTCTGTCCGTGCGGCGCCGACAGGGCGTTGTCTATGATCTGGTCCAGCACAGGCGCGTGTCGCGGATCGACGGCGGTGATGAGATCTCCTTCGCTGCCGAATTCGGCCCCGGAGAGGGTGGGCTCTACCTGATCGTCGACAAGCCTGTGACCGCCCTGGATCTGCAGGTTCCGGCCATGGCTTCGGTGGCAGACCGGGTCAACATCGTGATCGAGGTGCGGGACGCGGATGGACCGCTGGCTGCGGTACTGCCGCTGCGACTCGACATCACCGATCCCCAGGGCCGACCGGCGGAGTTCAGCGGCGCCTATGCGGCGATCGATGGTCGCCTGGCGGTGCAACTGGATCTGGCGACGAATGATCTGCCGGGATTGTGGACCGTGCGGGCCACAGAGGGGGCTTCGGGGCTGACCGCCGAAGCGACGGTCAACGTACCGTGAAGTGGCAGATGTACCGTGAAACGGCAGACGCAGCGTGAAGCGATGAAGCCGGTTGCCGACCTCCAAACCATGATGTGGCCCAGATCGTGCAGCAAGCCATCCTGGCACAAGCCAGCCCTCTCGTAACAGCAATACAGGAGAAGACACAGATGCACCCAGCGAGCACAGATTCCTATGGTCGGGACCGCGACTGGACGGGCCAGACCCCCGTCACCTACCCGGATCCCGCGTGGGAGGTCATCGATTCGCGCTTCACCGGCCGGCAGGGCAACTCATCGCTGCAGCGCATCTGGCACGGCGTCGGCCACGACACGGCACAGTGGGCGGAGGGACCGGTGTGGCTCGGCGACTGGGGTTGCCTGATCTGGAGCGACATTCCCAACCATCGGACGCTGCGCTGGTGCGAAGAGGATGGCCACGTCAGCGTCTTCCAGCCGGAGTCGAACTACGCCAACGGCCACACGCGGGACAACCAGGGACGACTGGTGGCCTGCGAACACGATACACGGCGGGTCACCCGGCGCGAGTACGATGGCAGCTGGACAGTGCTTGCCGATGCCTTTGACGGCAAGCCGCTGAATGCGCCGAACGACGCCGCCGTCCACGTCGACGGCTCCATCTGGTTCACGGACCCCGGCTACGGCATTCTCGGTCCGTACGAGGGCCACCTGGCCACGCCGGAGCAGCCCAATCGTGTCTATCGCGTCGACGCCATCACGGGGGACATCACGGCTGTTGCCGAGGGTCCCATGCACCGGCCCAACGGGATCTGCTTTTCGCCGGATTACAGCAAGGTCTACGTCGTCGACTCGGGGGCGACGGATGGCCCGGCGTATGCGGCGAACATCATCACCTTCGACATCGGCGCCGACGGCGCGAGTGCCACCGGTCCGCGGGTCTTCGCCGATTTCGCCCCGGGGTTCACCGACGGCATCCGCTGCGACACGGACGGCAATCTCTGGTGCAGCTGGGGCTGGGGGGGCAGCGATACCAACGGCGTCCGTGTGCATGCACCGGATGGCTCGCTGCTGGCGTTTCTGCACACCCCCGAAGTGATCGGCAATCTGTGTTTCGGCGGCGCCAGGAAGAACCGCCTGTTCATGGCCGGAAGCAGTTCCATCTACGCGATCTACGTCAATGCTGTGGGGGCAGCGTTGAGTTGACGGCTACGTCAGGGCTTGCCGTGAAGGCGGCAGGGGAGTTGCTTGAAGGCATGTTGTACGAAATGCACATGCACACCCCCCTGTGTAACCACGCCCATGGCGAACCGGAAGCGTATGCCGCCGTCGCTGAGGCGCGCCACCTTGGTGGCATCGTTGTCACCTGTCACAACCCGACGAACGACGGCTGGTCACCAACGGTGCGTATGGCCGTGGATGAGTTCGATGACTACGTCGCCCTCGTCGCCACAGCACGGCAGACCTGGGCGGGACGCGTGGACGTGCGCCTGGGGATCGAGAGTGACTATGTCCCCGGCCAGGAGGCCTGGCTCGAGCAGCTGCATGGCATGGCGGACCTGCATCACGTGCTGGGCTCCATCCATCCGCAGTTGCCGCAGTATCAGGAGCGCTTCCTCAACGGCGACCCTGTCGCCTTTCAGCGGCTCTACTTCGAGCATCTGGCGCTGGCTGCCGAGACCGGGCTGTTCGACACGCTGTCCCATCCGGACCTGGTGAAGAACGCCTTTCCTGCGGAGTGGGACGTCATGCGGATCTTCGATTCCATCTGCAGCAGTCTGGATCGCATTGCCGCCGCAGGCACGGCGATGGAGTTGAACACTTCGGGTCTCAACAAGGCCATTGCCGAGATGAATCCCGGGCCACAGATCCTGCAGGCCATGTGCCAGCGCGAAATCCCCGTGGTCATCGGTTCCGACGCGCACGATCCACGGCGCGTGGGGGCCGACTTCGAGACGGCACTGAAGGCACTCACCGAAGCCGGTTATACCCACGTGAGCAATTTCCTCGACCGGCAACGGCGGGACATCCCAATCGATCTGGCGCGAGCCTTGTTGCACGCACCGAACAACGGAGAATGATTCAATGACGACGCAAACCCCGCAACAGCTGGGCGTCTGCAGCTGGTCGATGCTGCCGCAGAGTGCCGCTGACATGGCGCGCATCATGAACGAACTCGGCTTGCAGAAGCTGCAGCTGGGGCTGGTGCCGCATCGCGATGATGCCGGCATCGTTGATGGCGTCCCTGAGGCGTTGCAGAAGGTCGGTTGCCGCGTGGTGTCCGGTATGTTCGGCACGATCGG
>JAQCJA010000487.1 GCA_027593305.1 bacterium | reverse complement strand
TCATGGCCAGCAGCATCGCCGGATTTCGCATCTGGTCGGGGCTGGTCGATCGGTTTGGCAGCAAGGCGGTGCTGCAGATTCTGCTGCTCCCCGCCTCCCTGATTCCCCTGCTGTGGATTTTCAATCGGCCCGACACCCACTACCTGGTGCCGGTGGCGATGGTGTTGAACGGGCTAATCCACTCAAGCATCACCGTCAGCATGACGCCGTTGGTCTTCGGTCTGCTGCCCGACGGGACACAGAAGATGTTCTACCTGGCCTCCTGGTCAGCAGCTGTCAGTCTGGTGGGAGCGCTGGGGCCGCTGGTTGGCAGCTTCCTGGCCCATGCCCTGCGAGACGTGAACACGGTGATACTCGGTTTCCCGGTGGGCAACCTGCAGTTGATCTTCCTGATCAGCGTCGTGGCGCGACTGGCACCCGTTGTGGCACTCAACTTCGTCCACAGCACCAAGAGTGAACCCTCCGTCGGCCTGCTTTCGCAGATGCTGCGCGGCAACGTGCTCGGTTACGCCTACCACACGATCGTCTTCGGTCTCGCCAAATCGGCTGACTCCCGCGCCAGGGCCGCCTATGCCATGGGTAGGTCCGGCAATCCCCTGGCCATTGAACAGCTCGTGCAGGCTCTGGTCGATGCCAGCCCAAAGGTGCGTCGCAGCGCCGCCCGGGCTCTTGGGGAGACAGCCTCCACCAGCGCCACAGGGGCGCTGGTCCGGGAGTTGCTGAACGGAGAATCGGACATTCGCAGTGAGGCCGCTGAAGCTCTGGGGCGCCTGGGTCACGCGGAAGGCATCGACTCACTCATCAATGCGCTGGAAGACAGCGATCCTCGGGTGCGCATCAGCGCGATCAGCGGCCTTGCGGCGGTCCAAGGAGAAGAGGTGCACGAGCTCCTCTTCTGGCACTTCGGCAGTGCCTTTGACCGACTGACTTTCCCGACGTTGATCGATGTGCTCAGCAAGCGTGGCGACATGCGCATTGTCGGCCCCGCTCTGCGGCACCTTGACGACTTCGGTTCGGGGGCGGTCCGGATGCAGTTGCTCAACGGTGCCTGTCGGGCGCTGGGTGCGGGGGACCAGTTCTACCGGCTGCTATCCCATGACGACACCGAGCGTGGCGACGCCGTCACCCGCGTGATCAAGGGTGCGGCGACGACATTGTGTCGCAGCCGGAATCTCGTCCCGGCGTGCCGCGATGCTCTGCAACAGCCTTGTCAGGAGCTTGTCCTGGCGTACGAAGAGGATCACGCGGAACGGGGGCTGGAGGCGATACGGCAGATCGTCCCCCTGGTGCGCGACGGACTCTCAGTCAAGCAGGGGCAGGCCAAGGAGGCGCTCACGGTCTACGTTGCCATCCTGGCGGTCAACATCTTCCTGGCCAGCAAAACGCGGGCAGATCTGCCCGTGGCGCAAGAGATTTTTCTGGCTGTGTGCCTGGATCGAATGGCCAAGCTGGTGAAGGAAATCAAGAGCTGACCAAGGCTCTCACTACGGGATGGAACGGCGTTGTGCATGGCGTTGTTGCATGACTCCGTCGTTTGACATCTCTGATGGCAGCCCGGACGAAGACCAAGGTGTCGCCGAAGTACAAGACGAAGTACCGCGTGAAGAATTGGCCGGCGTGCGATATCGCTCTCAGAGAGCGTGGTGACATCACAGTCTGGTTCGACGAGGAGGCGATTTACTCATGGAATGCCCTTCCGAGTGGACGTCAAGGGGGGCCGCGCAAGTACTCCGACCTGGCGATCGCGACCAGTTTGACCTTGAGGACGGTGTTCCATTTACCGTTGCGGCAGACTGAAGGCTTCGTCGCTTCCCTGATTGGCTCGTTGGGTCTGCGCCTGAAGACGCCCGACCATACCACGCTGTCGCGGCGTAGTCGCGATGTTGAGATCCCGCGCTTGATGTATGAGGCGCTGGCCGCATCGAGTGTCGCCAACATCAAGATTGTGATCCCGCCGATGAAGACGGCCACAGTGGAACGTCAATGGCGCAAGGAGTCGGTTGCTCACCAGCAGGCTCGAGCCGAGAACGGCATGTACCGATACAAACGCATTATCGGAGACCGTCTCCAAGCCCAGCATCGCGAGTCCCAGAAGACAGAGGCGCTGATCGCCGTCAATGTCATGAATCGGATGACAGCACTTGGTAAGCCGGAATCAGCGAAGATTGTGGCGTGACGGTGAGTGATACAACGGGAAGATCCGCACTGGGCGAGTCATGCAACAACGCCGATCGGCAGCGGGTCAGATGCTGTCGATGGCGAAGTCGTAGAAGCGGTTGGTGCCTTCGCAGGCTGTCAATCCCGCAACGCAGGGCGGCTTGAGTCCGGGTGCCGGGTGATCACCGATATGGGATCCATCCAGAAAGATGCCGAAGGTGCCGGCTCGCCAGGCCAGCGACAGTCGGTACCGCCGTTGGGCCTGCACGACGAATCGCCACTTCGCTGCCAGTGTCCACGCCGGGGTCCCTTCGGCAAAGGTGTGGTGCCAGAGATTGATGCCTTCGTCAAAGAGCACGAGTTCGTGGTGCTCGCCATAGGCCCACTTGCTGTCCGGCAATGGCGCCGGGGGCTGGCCGACAACGAGCAGGGGCGCCATGCGCGCATCGAATGACATCGTTGCGTGGACGATGAAGTCGCCTGTCAGCATGGCGCGGCGGATCATGCTGGTATACGTGCCACCGGCTTCGGTCTCCGGGCCGTCACTGCGGATGTGATCGGACTCCTGCAGCCAGTGATTGGCACGGTCCCAGCGTGGGCTCTGCACCATCTGCCAGTCCGCTGCTCGCCATTGACCGGCGGCAAAGGCGCAGGCGAAGATTCTCTGTTCCATCAGCTCTCCTCCAGGTTGCGGCAACAGGGGGTAACGGTAGATTCGCCCATCATGATGCAATCACGCCTGCTTGGCTGGCTCCTTGGTCTCGTTCTGCTCGCTGCGCCGACGGGCGCCACGGAGCCCGCTGTCGTGCTGTTCTTCGGTGACAGCCTGACGGCAGGGTATGGCGTTGGCAAGGAGGATGGTTTCCCGGCGCGGGTTCAGGCCCATGCCGATTCGGTTGGCTGTGCCCTGCGCGTGGTCAACGCCGGCCTCGCCGGTGAGACCACAGCTGGCGGCCTGCGGCGCGTCGACTGGATCCTGCAGGAGCCGGTGGCTGTCTTTGTCCTGGAGCTGGGCGGCAACGACGGCCTGCGTGGTGTGCCCCTGGCCGAGACCGAACGCAATCTGCGGGGCATCATCGATCGGGTCCGTGAAAAGTCGCAGCAGGCACAACTCGTGATTGTCGGTGTGCGCCTGCCGCCGAATCTGGGGGCGGAGTACACGGAGGGCTTTGCTGCGATCTTCCCGCGTCTTGCCAACGCCAGCCATGCGGTACTGATCGCGGACCTGTTGCAGGGCGTCGCCGGCGATCGGGCGCTGATGCGCGCCGACGGCATTCACCCGAACGTGGCCGGGCACCGTCTGGTGGCGCAGACCGTATGGCGACAACTGGAACCGTTGCTGTGTGCTGCGCCTGCGGACTCAACCGGCCCGGCGCAGGACCTCGAGGGGCGGCACACTGGCCACACCACGGCTGCCGAAGAGCCCGACGAGGATGGTCAGTAGCGGCACCACAAGCAGCGCCCCAGCCAGCCAGCCCCAGGCCGGCGCGAAGGTGACTTCGAAGACATAACGCGACAGGCCCCAGCCGCCACCAATGGCCAGCAGCAACCCCGTCAGGCCCGCCAGCGTGCCGAGGGCGGCGTACTCCACCAACAGAATTCTCTGCACCTGTTGTCGACTGGCGCCCAGGGTGCGCAACAGGGCGCTCTCGCGGATTCGCTGAAAGCGACTGGCCGACACCGAAGCGATCAGCACGACAACCCCGGTGGCGACACTGAACAGCGCCATGAAGCGCACGAGGGCGGCAACCCGATCCAGAATGTCGTCTACCGTACGCAGAATCAGGTCGAGGTCGATGGCGGAAACGTTCGGGTAGCTCTCCAC
>JAQCJA010000486.1 GCA_027593305.1 bacterium | reverse complement strand
CGAGTTGATACCCGAAATGAGTCAGGGCGAGTTTCTCGTCGATCTGGAATGGCCGGCGGGCACCCCACTGGAGGCGACGACGGAGCATGTGGCTCGTCTGGACAGCCGCGTGAAGGATCTCCCGGGTGTCATCACCACCTTCAGTCAGGTCGGTGCCAGTGGCCAGACCGGCGGCTTCGCCGACGAGAAGAGGGAGAATCTGGCACAGATGTTCGTCCGCCTCGCACCGGGATCATCCGCCATCGACGAGGACCGGACCATGGACGCAGTGCGAGGCATCCTGCGCGATGTCCCTGACCTGGATTACAAGTTCTCACGACCGTCATACTTCTCCTTCCGCACGCCGATCGAGGTGGAGATCACGGGCTACAATCTGGAGACATTGGCTGCGATCGCTGTGGATGTGACGCAACGCATGCGCGGCATACCGGGCCTGGTGGACGTGAAGTCCAGTGCCGAGGGGGGGCAACCGGAAATCCAGGTCGTTTTTGACCGGCACCGCGTCGCCGAACTTGGCACAACCATTCAGGCCATCGGCGGACTGCTGCGCAACAAGCTGCAGGGCGATGTGTCAACCGAGTTGATACGCCAGGATCGACACATCGACGTGCGCGTTCGTGCCGTGGCTGAGGAACGTCGATCCGTGGAGGATCTGCGTCGAATGATCGTCAGCCCGCCTGGCTATCCGACGGCGGTGGCCCTCGATGCCGTGGCTGACGTCGCGATCGTCGAAGGTCCGGCGGAGATCCGCCGCCTCGATCAGGAGCGTGTTGTCGTGATCACGGCCAATCTGTCCGGGCGGGATCTGGGCAGTGCCGTTGCCGACATCGAGACGGCGACAGCCGGTCTACCCCTGCCGGACGGCTTCAATCTTGCCATTGGCGGGCAGAACAAGGAGATGGAGCGATCCTTCGACAGCATGAAGTTCGCACTGCTGTTGGCGGTGTTTCTCGTCTATCTCGTCATGGCATCGCAATTCGAGTCGTTGCTGCATCCCCTGGTGATCATGTTCACGATCCCTCTGGGTATGGTGGGCAGCGCCATGGCTCTTCTGCTGCTGGACGAAACGGTAAGTGTCGTTGTCCTCATCGGCCTGATCATGCTTGCCGGCATCGTCGTCAACAATGCCATCGTGCTGGTGGACTACATCAATACACTGCGCCGCCGTGATGGACTCAACAAGCTGGAGGCGGTGATCGTCGCCGGTCGCCACCGGCTGCGCCCGATTCTGATGACAACGTCGACGACGGTTCTGGCTTTGCTGCCGATGGCCATCGGGCTTGGCGAAGGCGCAGAGATCCGTGCTCCCATGGCGATCACCGTCATTGGCGGATTGTTGCTGTCCACGGTGCTGACCCTGGTGGTGATCCCAATGGTGTATACGGTGCTGGACCGCGGTGAATGATGCGCCTTCCAGGAGGTAGAGGATGAAGATCGCCAGTTTCTCCGTCCAGCGTCCCGTGACCTTGATCATGGCGACGATCTCTCTGGTCGTGCTGGGATGGATTTCGGTGACGCGGATTCCACTGGAATCCTTCCCGAGCATTTCGTCGTCATCGGTTCGCGTCGGCGTCAACTACGCCTCTGCATCGCCCGAGGAACTCGAGCGTGAGATCCCCCTGCCGTTGGAGCAGTCGCTGGCCATGCTCGGCAGCGTCGAGCGCATCAGTTCGCGCTCCGGCGGCAACTCGGCAAATGTCAGCATCGAGTTTGTCGCCGGCACGGACATGGATCTGGCAGTGATGGAAGTGCGGGATCGCGTCGATCAGGCGCGGGTACTGCTGCCGGCCGATGTGGAACGCATCTCGCTGTTTCGCTGGCAGAGTGATGACCGTCCCATTCTCGAAGCGGATCTGGCATGGAAAGGGGACGAGGGCCGGTTATTCGATATCGTACGCAAGGTCGTTGAGCCGCGCCTGCTGCGCCTGGACGGAGTTGCCAACGTCAACATCGGTGGCATTCAGGAGAAGCAACTGATCATCGAGCTGGATCAGCAGCGCCTGGAGGCCCATGATGTCTCCCTGGGACAACTGGCAAACCAGCTGCGTGCCAACAATATCAATGTCTCTCTCGGGCGTGTGCTCGATGCCGGATTGCGGTACCAGGCACGCGTCCGTGGAGAGTTCTCCTACGTCGAGGACATCGGCGCACTGCCCGTTCTGGGTCGGAATCTGACCCTCGCCGATCTGGGTACCGTGAAGTATGAATACCCGGAGCAGGAACGCTTTGAGCGTCTCAACGGCCGCAATGCCGTCGAGGTCCAGGTCTTCAAGGCATCCACGGCCAATACGGTGGATGTGGCGCAGCTGGCACGGGCCGAACTGGAAAGCATCAGCGCCGAGTACGGCCTGCTTGATATCCGCATCACACGTGACCGCGCCGAACAGGTACTGGGTGAGTTGAACATAGACTCAGGGCTGCTGGGTGGTCTGCTCGCCGTGGGCATCATCTTCCTGTTCCTGCGCAGCATTCGCAGCACGATCGTCATCGCTCTGGCCATTCCCGTGTCCGTCTGTTGTGTGTTCACCGGGATCTTTGTCGCCCGCGAAGTCTTCGGCTCGCTGATCACGTTGAACATGGTGTCGATGATGGGACTCATGCTTGCTGTCGGCATGCTTGTGGATCCCGCTGTTGTCACCCTGGAGTCCATCTTCCGCCGCCGGCAGGAAGAGGGGGAGGGTCCCGTGGATGCTGCCATCCGGGGGACGGGTGAAGTTGGTATGGCGGTCGTGGCGTCATCACTGACGACGATGTGTGTTTTCATTCCCTTCTTCTTCCTGTCCAACGGTCGCGTATCGCGCTGGATGGGCGACGCCGGGTTGACGATCTGTCTCGCCGTCGGCGTCTCGACGATCGTTTCACTGGCGATCATCCCGCTCGCCAGTTCGCGCCTGTTTCGTTCCAGTCTGGACCGGTTTGACGGGCTGCTGAAGCTGCTGGTGGCGACGGGCGTTGTGTTTGGCGTGGGTTGGAAGGTGCATGACATCGGCCTGGCTGGCATGGTCGCCTGGGGTCGGACGACGGGCGCGCGGGTCCTGCAGGCAACTCTCGACATGGATCTCGGCGTCGCCATCGCTCTCGTCGGTTTCGCCCTGTGTGTCGTGGGGCTCATCTGGCACTTTCACGAGAAGGGCATGCGGTCATCCTATGTGAGTCTGCTTACCTGGACGCTGGATCACCGGGCGGTCACCGTCAGCGGTGCCGTTGGCCTGATGGGCCTGGGGATCTGGCTGTTTACCACGATTGAGCAGCAGGGTACGCCCTGGCAGCAAGAGCGCAGCGTGGACTTGACGGTCGAGATGGAACGCAGCTTCAGCCTCGAGGAAGTGGACGGGCTGTTCAAGGAGATCGAGGCCGATCTGCTCCGTCACGCCGCTGATATCGATCTCGAATCGCTGTCCACA
This sequence comes from bacterium, assembly GCA_027593305.1. Taxonomy (GTDB): domain Bacteria; phylum Latescibacterota; class UBA2968; order UBA8231; family UBA8231; genus UBA8231. Next base: position 594 of record JAQCJA010000486.1, on the reverse strand, counting down.
CGCATCTATCGCGGGGGTGGCACGGTCCGCGCCCGGCTGGTTGATGCCGATCAGGGGCAACTGACTACGATGCAGGCCAGTGGCGCCATTCGCAGACGTATGCCCGAACGTGTGGGTGTGGCCTACAAGATGGGCCGGTCGCGTGGCTGGGCCGGTCCCGAATTGGGCGTCGAAGTGCAACTGAAGGGGATGGATGCCGCCGTCCTGGAGGTGCTGGCGGAGGACGTCAAGGTGCAGATGGCTCGGATCCCCGGCGTGCTCAGCGTCGATACCAGCCTGGAAGATGGCGAGGAGGAGATCCGTGTCTCCGTCGATCGAGAGCAGGCGCTTGCCTACGGGCTTTCGGCCCAGGATGTGGCGACGACCATTTCCAGCGCCCTCGGTGAGCGGCGGTCCTCCAGCTTCAAGGCGCCGGAACGTGAGATCGGCATTGTTCTGCAACTGGAGGAGGCGGACCGTGTCAATCTGGAACAACTGAAGAACACAAGCTTTGAAGCCCGCGACGACACCCGCGTTCAGTTGGCCGCTCTGGCCAGCTTCCAGTATGCCAAAGGACCGCAGAACCTGCAGCGAGAGGATCGGCAGCAGATACTC
>JAQCJA010000485.1 GCA_027593305.1 bacterium | reverse complement strand
TTAAAATTCAAAATGAAGATCAGTTTTTCAATGCCACCGATGCCATGCCCGCGGGAGGCACGGCGACCGTGCGGACGTGTATGCAGGACGGTGCCATCCTGCTCAGTGTCACCGATTCGGGAACCGGGATGGATGCCGAAACTGTGAGGCGGGTCTTCGAACCCTTCTTCACCACCAAGGTCGGTATCGGCACCGGACTTGGACTGACCACGGTGCATCGCTCGGTGCAGCGCTGGGGCAGTGACCTGAGAGTCGACAGCCGCCCGGGTGCAGGCACAACGATCTCGCTGCTGTTGCCGCCGTGGGAGGGCCAAATGGTGCCACCTGTGCAGGAAGAGTCCCCTCCTCCGGCTGAAGAGGGCGCAGCGCGGGTGCGAATTCTGATCGCCGAAGACGAAGTCATCGTTGCCATGGTTCTGGCCGACTGCGCCCGGAAGATGGGCCATCACGTCGTGGTCGTTGACGACGGCGGCCTGGCGCTGACGCGGCTCAGCGGCGGCGACGTCGACGTCGCCATCCTCGATCTCGGCATCCCCGTGGCCCCCGGGGATGAGGTGGCTCGTCAGGCGCGGGCGCAGGATCCACGTCTTACGACAGTGCTGATGAGCGGCTGGACCCTGGCAGCGGAGGATGTCCGCCTCGAACCCTTTGACTTCCTGCTGCAGAAACCCTTCGATGACAGACAGGCGCGGCAGACCATCAACAAGGCCGTCGCCATGAGCCACCAGCGCCACGCAGATTCGGCTGCCTGATTGCAGTGACGAGGGAGATGACCCATGTCGGCTGAAAACATCCGCCTGCAGCCACGTTACTACCGCTGGCACGTGGATCCCGGTGTCGACTGGGTCGAGTCGAACACCGGCCATGCCCATCTTGACTGGACCGTACCCCGGTCCCAGTGTGCCCTCGTACTGCTCGACGTGTGGAATCAGCACTACCTGAAAGACACCGAGGCCCGTGCTGAGGCCATCATTCAGCAGCGGTTGCGGCCCCTGCTGGCTGCGGCCCGTCAGGCCGGTCTGCCCATCGTCCACGCACCATCACCAGCTCAGGCGCAGAAACATCCGCAGTGGTTGCAGTTGCCGGGTTGGGATGAGTCCACCTGGCCCCGGGATGACAGTTGGCCGCCCGCCGACTTCCGGCGCAGCGATGGGGCCTTTCTGGCCTATCGATTGCCCGAGGAGCCACGTGATGCGGAACGAGAGGCACATCGCGCCGGGCTGCAGATCCATCCGGACATGCAGCCCATGGCCGGCGAGCCCGTCATTGCCACGGGACAGGAGCTGCATCTGTGGTGCCGCAACCAGGGCATCCTGTTTCTGCTGTTCGCCGGCTTCAATACGAATGCCTGCATGCTGCACCGGGACTACGGCACGATCGACATGAGCCGCCGCGGCTATACGGTCGTGATTGTGCGTGACTGTACAACCGGTATGGAGTCGGCTGCCACCCATGCGACGCTGGGGCAGACGGAGAATGCCATTCTTCTGTCGGAGATGTTTGGTCGGTATTCCGTCGAGGCAAATGAATTGATCGGCGAACTGATCGGCGAATTAGGCACCGATCGTCGATCGTGCTGAGCCCGGGGAACGATGCTCTAGCGGAAGGTCGGGCAGTCGACGAGGGTTGGCTTGGTGCCTTTGGGCAGAGGGACCTGGAAGGCGTTCAGCGTCATCGCCGCCATCGAGTAGTAGCCGATGAGACCCGTCAGTTCGACGACGCCCGCATCATCGAGCAACTCGAGGGCGTGGGCAAAGGTGCGCTCCTGCACGAAACGATTGTAGACGAGCTCGGCGACATAGTCGTAGACGGTCTGTTCGTCATCCCGCTCAAACTCCGGATACTGTCCAAGACGGATCGCTTCGAGCAGTTCCGCTGACAGGCCCGCATCGACGGCGAAGGGCTCGTGCACCGTCCACTCGAGTTGGCAGTCCCAGGCCCGCGCCGTCACCAGAATGGCCAGTTCACTGAGGCGTGACTCAAGTCTGGTGTCGTAGCGCACGAGTTTTCCCAGTTGCTGGGCGCGATCGGCAAACTGGGGGCTGTGCAGCCAGATGCGGAAGGGACCGGTGACATCACCGCGGGAATCAGCGATGTCATCGTATATCGGCTTGTGTTCGTCGGCCAGGTCGTCACGCTCGAGTTGGCGCAGGCGGCTCGTGCTCAGCGGGTACCTCCCTCATAACCGATCGAAAGAATGAACGACATGGAAAACGTGGGCTTCATCGGGCTTGGATCCATGGGACATGGCATGATGGCGAGACTTGTACGCCATGGCGTCGCCGTGCTTGCCTATGACGTTGATGACGCGGCCCGCCAGGCGGCGACGGGTCACGGCGTCAGTCTGGCGGAGAATGTGGCGACTGTCGGCCGCAACTGCAAACGCATCATCCTGTCCCTTCCGGATGGTGACGTCGTCGAGGAGGTGCTCTTCGGCTCCGGGGCCATGGCGGCGGCACTTGTGCCGGGGGCGATCATCGTCGACACCAGCACCACTCCTGCCGGCAAGTCGCAGGCGCTGGCCGAACGGCTGGCGACGCAGGGCGTTCTGTTCCTTGACGCACCCGTAACGGGCATGGAGACGCGTGCCGCCGATGGCACCCTGACGATCATGGTCGGCGGGGATGAAGCGGCATTCCAGGCGGTTCGACCCCTGCTGGAACACATGGGGACAACCGTGGTGCACATGGGTGCCTCGGGCAACGGCCAGTTGACGAAGATGGTCAACAACGTGCTCTACAACGTCTCGGTGGCGGCCATGGCCGAGATGCTGCCCCTGGCGGCTCGCCTCGGACTCGATCCGCAGTCGATCCGCCGGGTCGTCAGCAGTGGCTCCGGACAGAGTTTCGGCTTCGATTACTTCTCTGAACGGGTACTCGAGGGGCGGTTCAATGAGGGCTATCCCATGGGCAAGGCCTTCAAGGACATGCTCGCCATCAGTGCGCATGCCAACGCGGTACACGCGCCGATGCCGGTGGTGTCGGGGGCGTTGCAGACCTATCGCCAGGCGCTGGCCGAGGGCTACGGGGCGGAGGCCAAGGGAGCGATGATCAAGGTCTGGGAACGCGTCCTGGGTGTTGACCTGACGGGCGGCCACTGATGGTCCTGCCCAGCATGCGTCTGGATGGCCTGCGCGCCGTTGTCACCGGTGCCGGCTCCGGTATCGGCGAGGCCATCGCCGAAGCCCTGGCCGAGGCCGGTGCCGATGTCGCTCTCAGCGAGGTGCCGGAACGTCTGGCGGCCCTCGACGGCGTCTGTCACCGCATCGAGGCTCTTGGCCGGGTCGCTGTGCCCCTGTCCCTGCGCCTGCCGGATATGGACAGCATCGACGCATTTGTGCGCGGCGCCGTCGACGGTCTGGGGGGCATCGACATTCTCGTGAACAACGCCGGCGTCAACAAACCGGCGGCGGCGCTGGAACTGACCGAGGCGGACTGGGACCTCGTGCAGGACGTCAACCTGAAGGGCCTGTTCTTTCTGTCCCAGCGTGTGGCGCGACAGATGAAAGCCGATGGCGGCGGCGGCCGCGTGATCAATGTGGCGTCGATCAATGGCGTTGTCGGTTACTACAAGCGGGCGGCGTACTGTTCCAGCAAGGCGGGGGTGGTCAACCTGACGCGGGTACTGGCGCTGGAGTGGGCCCAGTACGGCATCAACGTCAACGCCATTGGTCCCACGTTCATTCTGACGCCGCTGACGCAGTCGACCTTTGACGACCCTGACATGCGCAGCGACCTGCTGGGGCGCATCCCTCTGGGGCGTGTAGGGCAACCGGAGGATGTTGTTGGCGCTGTCGTGTTTCTCGCCAGTCCGGCGGCGGCGATGGTGACGGGGCATACGTTGATGGTGGATGGTGGATGGACGGCGATCTGAATGGCTGGTTTTTTTGCCGGGGTCGAGCCGACACAGGGCCTTCAGTCGGCTCGCTTCGGGCTCGGAGCCTTGGGGCTCCGAACGGTCCCGGCCGACTGGCCGGTTGCGGCCGCATCCCTGCGGCCG
>JAQCJA010000484.1 GCA_027593305.1 bacterium | reverse complement strand
ACCTGGTCCATCCGTTCGATGAGTAGGGTGTCGACAAACAGCTCTCGACGATCGCCGATGTGGATGACTTCACGCATAGGGCTCAGGCTTTCAGCGATCCCGCCGTCATGCCGCGGATGAAGGTTTTGGTGGCATACACAAACAGCAGCAGCAGCGGGATGCTGCTGATCGCGTAGGCGGCGAACATCGTGCTCAGGTTGCTGGCATAGGCGGAGTTGGCCAGAGTGAAGAGGCCGGACGAAATCACGTGGTGACCGCCGTCCGTGTTGACGATGAAGGGCCACAGAAAGTTGTTCCATGTGCCCAGGATGTTCATGATGATGACCACGGAGAATACCGGTCTGGAAAGGGGCAGTACGATATGCCAGTACAGCCCCCAGTGCCCGGCGCCATCGATCCGGGCCGACTCGAAGAGCTCTTCGGACAACCCTGCGAAGAAGCTGCGAAACACGAAGATGGCAAAGACCTGGCCGGCGGCGACGTAGGGCAGGATCATCGACCAGTACGTATTCAGCAGGCCGAGTTTCTTCACCAGCAGGAAGCTTGGCACCAGCGTCAGCACGCCGGGAAACATCATCGTCGCCAGGAACAGCAGAAACACACTGCGCGAGCCGAAGAACCGGTAACGCGCCAGGGTGTAGGCCGTCGCCGAGCCGAGCAGGCACACCCCCAGCGCTGAGAGGCCGGAGACGATGAAGGTGTTGATCATGTACTGACGCAGCACATCCCAGGCCCGCTGTGGACCGGTACCGATCCTGTCGACGTAGTGTCCCAGCGCTTCCGAGCGGTTCACGTCCCGTTGCGAGCCATCCGAATCCCTGACGATGACACGAGTCTCGTCGCCGCCGGCGTATTGCCCGAGCACGGTGACAACACCCTTGAAGGAATCGGGAAAGGCGAAGAAGGAATGATAGAATTCCGTGTTGTCACGGAACACGTTGTTGACCATGAAGACGAAGGGCAACAGCGTCAGCGCTGCCGTCGTGATCAGCACGGCATGCACCACCCGCAGCCTGGCCCGACTCATGCCCCGACTCATGCCGCCTCCCCCTTCACCTCTTCCGCGGAGCGGAAGTAGCGGATGTTGATCACCGTCAGTGCAAAGATCATCACGAACAACAGCACGCCGATGGCGCAGGCGTAGCCCATGCGCTGGAAGCTGAAGGCGTTGAAGTACATCCACAGACCGGGCACCGTGGTCGCGAATCCGGGGCCGCCCCGGGTCATGATGAAGAGTCCCTCGAAGCCCTGAAAGCCGCCGATGACGGTCAGCATCAGGATCAGCTTGAGCTGGCTCATCACCAGCGGAATATCGATGCGCAGGAACTTGCTCAGCCCGCTGCAGCCCTCCATCTCGGCCGCCTCTTCGACGCTGTCCGGGATCGCCGACAGTCCCGCGTAGTAGACGAGGACTTCGAAGCCGCCGACGAAGGGGAAACCCACCATCATCACCGCCACCAGTGCCGTGCCGGGATCACTCAGCCAGCCATGGGTCCAGCTCTGCAGAGCCAGCGCCCGCAGCGCTTCGTTCAGCAGGCCTGCATCGGCGTAGATCATGCGCGCCCAGATCAACTGCACGGCGACACCGGGAACGACGATGGGGACGAGAAACACGACACGGTACAGATAGCGCCAGCGCTCCGCAGGCAGGACGTAGATCAACTTGGCCACGATGAGGGGAAACGTCAGCCGCACACAGACCGCAAACAGCGTCAGCAGGAACATGTTCAACAGCGATGGAAAGGTCGTCGGGTCCTGGGACAGATACTCCACATAGTTGTCGAGGCCGACGAAGGTGTCCCGACCGCCGACCTCGAAGGCGGAGAGCGACTTGGAGAAGGCCCACACCACGGGCAGGTAGACGAAACTCAGCAGCAGCGCCATCGACGGCAGAATGATGGCATAGCAGACGAAGGTGGACTGGAGACGTTGCACGCTCACCTCGTTGGGGGCAGATCGACCATCGTCGCCCGCACCGCTGCTCGTTGCTGCCATGCCGCTTCCAGGCCGTCGAGGTCGAGCTGCTTGCGGCTGACAAAGTTGGTCGTGGCAGCCCGCAGGTTGCGCTCCTGCCAGTCCAGAAACTCGTCGAGATCGACACCGTCCGTCAGATACATCTGCAGCATGCGCGTCATGACGTCGTTGAAACGCAGGTCGAAGGTATAGGCCCACTTTGTCGTCGTGTAGCGACGTTCGAGAATCTCGACGAAAGGCGCCAGCGGTGGCAGCGGTTCGACACCAACGATGTTGGGAATGAGGCAGGAGTATTCGTTGATCACTGTCTCCGCATTCTCGGGCAGGCTCAAAAACTGCAGGAAGGCGATCACCCGCTGCAGGCGCTGCGAGTTCCTGATCCGTTCGGCGAAGGGCAGGCCCGGGTCGGTGTCGGCGACGGCGGAATTCGTCACCTCGAACTGGGAAGCGACCCCACCGATGACGCACATCGGCGTCGGTGTCAACGACGCATAGGCGGAAGTCTTGCGGGTGAAAGGCGGCAGGTAGAACACGCCCCAGTCGAAGCCGAGCCCTTTATCCGCTGACAGCCGGTACGTCAGCCAGCTGCCCGACCACAACATGGCGCCCTGCTGGTTGACGAACTCGCGCGTCAGGTCCGTGGAATTCAGGTCGCTGTTGGTGAAGTCCCGGAGCCGCCGCAGGTGCTGCCAGAGCTCCCGGTAGCGGGGATCCTTGCGGGTGAAGAAGTCCTTTTCGCGGTACAGGAAGGCGATCTCCTCCGGATCGAGGTATCCCTGCAGGTAGCCCTCCCGCGAAGCGTCCTGCTTCAGATCGATCCCGGGCAACAGGTCGTGGTAGAGTTGATCGAAAACCAGATCGTGACACCAGTCGTTGAAGGCGCCGATGCTCATCAGCAAGGGGATCTTGCCGGCGTCACGGAGATCCTGCAGCAGGACGAGAAAAGCCTCCCAGTCCGGCGGCGGCTGCAGGCCCAATTCGGCGAACAGCGTCTTGTTGTAGAAGATGCCCGTCTCGACCATGTCGAGGCTCAGGCAGTAGCTCTTGCCATTGGGGGCCGCCTTGCCACGACTAATGGCCTGGTAGCGGAACATGTCCCACCACTGCCGGGCACCGGGCACATGCGGATCGTTTCGCTCCAGCACGAACGGGTTGGGCGCCTGCAGAAACGAGTCCAGCGGCACATACCAGTCCTTGTGCACGTCAACCCAGACGTCCTCGACATTGGCGTTGACGATGTCCGGCGCCGAGCCGCTGCTCAGCTGCGTGACCAGATACTCGCGCACCGCCGGCACGTTGAGGACTTCGATGTGCGTATCCGGAAAGCGTGCCTCGAAGCGGTCGATCACCGTCGTCAGCCCGCGTAAGGGCTCGCCGATACCTGAGGGCACGATGCCCGGCATGTACGACTGCCCCGGCGCGATCTTGATGGTGAAACGTGGCTCCTGGGCGGCCTCCCCGCTGCGCGAAGCCGGGCGGTCGGCGGCGGACGGCGCTTGCTTCGGCGGTGCCAGCAGGTAGAGGCCCAGGCCCGTGATTGCCAGGAGGGTCCCGTAGCGGAACAGATGACGAACTGGCAAGACCCCTGCTTCTATGTGGAGGTATGGCGCGAGTTGTGGTTAACCAAGCAGCAACAACTTCCGCGTCGGCACAAGCTCGCCTGCGCGTCGTTCTGACCATCCCGGCGCAGGTCCTTGTCGCAGGACGTCGAGCTGGCGACCCCATACCCGCCTGCATTAACTTTCGCGCCCTCAATCAAGCCGATGCCGAATCGCCGATACCCGATCGCCGAGTGCGACATCGACCTCCAGCATCTCCCTAACAAAGGACTGCACTATGGCCAACCCCTTCGTCCACATCGAGCTCAGCACCGACGATGTTGCGAAAGCGAAGAAGTTTTACCGCGGCGTCTTCGATTGGAAGTTGGCAGACATGCCAATGGGACCTGACATGGTCTATACCATGATCGACGTCGGCAAGGGTGTAGGCGCAATACACTTCACTTAACTACTTCAATGCGGAAGTCC
>JAQCJA010000483.1 GCA_027593305.1 bacterium | reverse complement strand
ACAACGAACACCGTCGGGGTCGAATGCATCGATCACATCTCCGACGCCCAGAGTCTTACCCGGGAACGTCGAACCACCGGTGAAATGGCAGACCGGAGACCACCCGACGGCTCGTTGCACAGCTCGAAGCAGACGTTGTCACGATCGCGCAGCGTCTCGACGATCCGCCGAACCACGCGCGCTTGCCAGCCTCGTCGACGAAGTCCCGCAGTCGTGCGAAGTAGGCCTCGTCCCATGTCTCGAGATCAAACTTGTTGCCACCGTCGGGATAGCCCGGTGTGTCGCTGCGTGCCCACGGGCACAGGGAACGGCCGGTGCCGGGTTGAGGGTGCCCGGCGAAGGTTCAATCTCCCGCCGCCCGCCCCTGGGTCAACCCACGCACCCAGTCCGTTTGGCTGGTGACGAAGCGCTCCACGAGATCCCGGCGCTCGCCCGCCAGATTGCGGGTTTCACCCGGATCGTTGTCGAGGTTGGCCAGGAAGCCTATGTCGCTTTCGACGGTGAGTTTCCACGGACCTTCGCGCATGGCCCAGTCCTGGGCGTAGATCCAGTGCATGATCGCCCGCGGTGGCGGCGCCATCGAGCTTTTGATCACGGCTGCGAGGCTGTGGCCGTCGAGGCGTCGGTCTGGCAGTGCCACCCCCGTGTAGGCTGCCAGCGTGGGCAACAGATCCGTCCCCATGGCGGGTTGGGTGCGCAGCTGGCCGGCGGCAATCGTCTCAGGCCAGGAGATTATGAAGGGGACACGAATGCCACCTTCCCACAGAGTCGATTTACCACCGCGCAGGTTCCCGGCGCTGCCGCCGCCGCCACGTTCCTCGTTGGATGGACCATGATCGGAGGCAAAGACGACGATGGTATCCTCCCGCAAGCCGTTGTCTTCGAGGCAGTCCACGATCTGGCCGACGCGCTCGTCCAGCGTCCACACGCAGGCAGCGTACTGGCGTCGCAGGGGATCGGTGATGTGGGAAAACCGGTCGAACGCCCCGGGTGCCGGTTGCAGCGGGTAATGGGGCAGGTTGAAGGGCAGGTAGAGAAAGAAGGGCTGGTCCTTGTTCTGCTTGATGAAGCGGGTCGATTCGCGCACGATGATGTCCGGAAAGTAAACACCATCTTCGTGGAGTTCCTCCATGTTGTGCATCAGCACATGGCGATGAATGCCGCCCCAGTAGAAGTAGTGGGAGTAGCTGTCGATGGCACCATTCTTGTATCCCAGGAATTCGTCGAACCCCTGGTTGTTCGGGCTGAACTCCTCAGGGATCCCCATGTGCCACTTGCCGAACAGGGCCGTCCGGTATCCGGCGGCACCGAACATCTCGGCGAGAGTGACCTCTGACGCCCTCATGCCCAGATTGGATTGGGTACCGTAGTTGTAGTGCCGTCCCGTGAGGAACGACATGCGCGATGGCGTACACACCGGTGCCGTCACATAGAACTGCGACAAGCGTGTGCCCGATTCGGCCAGAGCGTCGATGTTGGGTGTGCGCACGTCGGCGCCCCCGTAACATCCCAGATCACCGTAGCCCAGATCATCAGCAAGAATGAAGATGGCATTGGGTTGGGAGCGACGAGTCGGCGGCGGGGCACAGGACAGCAGGGGGGACGCGGCAAGCAGGGCCGCACCGGCGCCGAGGGATCGAAGGGCCTGTCGGCGCGACAAACCGGGAGAGAACATGGGCTCAACCTTGAGGGGAGGCGGTGAAGATCTGACGCGGAATTGTCACGGAGCGACGAAAAATGTCCCACCACAGCATCGATGCTCTGCGGGTGCGCATCGAATCGCGGCGGCGCAGGTTGTGGGGCGCACGGTGGCGTTGGCACAACTCGGCAGTGTCGTTGCGTCTGTCCCTGTCGATGTGCGCGTGCATCCACGATACGACCCCGGGCAGCACAGCGCCAACAACAGCGTCCCCGCCTGATGGGCGTGGGTCACTCATTCCCCAACGCCAGCCACCAGGCTGCCGCCAGGAACAGCAGCGCCGCTGCGCCCGGCACCGCCTGGCCGCCAAAAGCGGTGATCCCCTCTCGCACGAGGCGATTGTCCTCGATGAGAGCCACGGTTATGATTCCTTCACCCATGAGCCCTGCCCTCCTGGCACGGCCAGTGGCTGGCGGCGGCGTGTGCCTGTGGATTTTCGTCCATCAAGGGGCTATGAATGACTGACAACGAAAAATATCTCTTTGACCTCCAGGGCTACCTGGCGGTACCGGATGCCCTTGCACCGGCGCAACTTGTGACGCTGAATTCGATCCTAGACGAGCACATCGCCAGCAACTGCGACGCCGACATGCAGAACCACCGCTTCGGCGGTCTGCTCGATTGGGGCGAGCCCTTTCGCGATCTGATCGACAATGGCCCCATCGCGCCCTATCTGGAACTCATTGTCGGCGCCAGGTTCCGTCTCGATCACGTCTACCTCGACGTCATCCGCTCCGGCACCAGCCCGATTGGCGCCACCCTGCATGGCGGCGGCCATGGCTTTGATCCGTCCCAGTACTACCGCTATGAGAATGGCCGCATGCACAATGGCCTCACCGTCGTCGCCTACAGCCTCACCGACGTCGGCGCCGAGGATGGCGGCACCGGTTGTGTTCCCGGATCACACAAGAGCAACTTTGGTTTTCCGGGGGAATGGCGAAACATGGATGAGGGCCTGCAGCCCATCATTCGTCGCGTAACCGGCCCGGCGGGCACGGCCGTCATCTTTACCGAAGCACTCACCCATGGCGCCTTGCCGTGGACCGGCGCCGGCGAACGGCGAACGGTCTTTTTCAAGTTCAGTCCCCATGCTGTGTCGTGGGCTGCGGGGTACTTCGATGCCGGCAAGTATGACGGCCTCAGTCAGCGGCAGCGGGAGATTCTCGAGGCGCCGAACGCGCGTTACGGCGGTCGCCCCCAGCCATAGACCAGATCTGCGATGATCACGGGGCCACAGTTGTGACAGCGCGGCGGCCGTGTCAACGCCAGCGGGGCGCGACCTCATCGATAAACTGGCGCAGGCCCGCTTCGCCCGGGGCATCGAGAAACCACAGCATGAAGTGGGATACACCGATGTCGATGTAGCCCTGCAGCTGCGCGGTCACCTGAGCCGCATCGCCGATCAGTGTCATCCGCGCCAGCGCGTCGGGGGGCGTCTCGGTGGCGCCTGACAGAAAGGCCGTCATCTGCGGGTCCGTCGTCGCCGGCGGGTTCAGTGCCAGCATGGCGCGCAGCCTGGCGCGCACGCCATCCAGGTCGGGGGCGATCAGGATCTGCACCTCCAGACTTTTCTCGATCTCGTCGTAGCGGCGTCCCACCTTGTCACAGGCCACCTGCAATGCCTGCAGCCGCACACGCATGTCGGCCACGGTGACCGGCACGCTGTTCCAGCCCTGCGCATAGCGCGCCACGGCATCGAGCATGGCCGGATTCGGCTCGCCGAGCCAGATGGGTGGATGGGGCTGTTGCACCGGACGGGGCGTGCACCGGGCGCCGCGCAGTTGATGGAAGCGGCCGCTGTAGTCCACCGGTCCCGGCGCCGTCCACAGGGCCAGCGTCAACTCCAGCTCCTCCACCAGTTGCTCAATGCGGGCTTCGACGGGCTCGGCCCAGGGCAGCCCGTAGGAGGTGAACTCCTCGGCACGATTGCCGCCGTCGACGAAGTGAATCAGCCGCCCGCCGGACAACTGATCCAGCGTCGCCGTCATCTTCGCCGTCATCGACGCATGCCGCAGGAAATGGGCCATGTGAATCATGCCCAGCTTCGCCCGCTGCGTCGCCCCCGCCAGCGCCGCCAGCGTTGTCCATCCTTCCAGAATGGCGTCGTCGTGCCCGAGGAACAGGTGATCGGCCACCCACAGCGAATCATACCCGAGCCGGTCGGCGGTGACAGCCAGGTCAAAGGTTGTCTTCGGGTCGAGGCGCTCGTATGCAGGTGTGCGGAACAGACCGCCGCCGGGCATGGCGAAAATCGGTACACAGAAACCGAACTGGATGTCATACATCTGTGGTTCTCCTGTCAGCCAATGACCC
>JAQCJA010000482.1 GCA_027593305.1 bacterium | reverse complement strand
AAGCGGCCACCAGATCCTCGAGGCGCCGCACGGCGACGATCATCTCCTGGCCGAACATCGCCAGTCGTTTGCCCATGGTTGTGGGCTGCGCTGCTGCATGGTGCGTGCGGGCAACGATGACAAGATCGCGCCATTCCACGGCCCGCTGGCGGAGGCGATCGATGCAGTGCACGTACTTGGGTAACAGGAGTTTGAGCGACATCAGGACCTGATACTGCTCGACATTGTCCGTCAGGTCACGGCTCGTCATGCCCTTGTGTACATGTTCGAAGCCGGCGAGGGCACAGAATTCCTCGATGCGTGCCTTTACATCGTGGCGGGTGAGCGCCTCGCGTTGACGAATCGAGTCGAGATCGACGTCGTCGAGATGGTGTTCATAGGCGCGAATGGCCTCGGGCGGAACCTCGAGCCCGAGATCGCTCTGGGCCTTGAGGACGGCAACCCAAAGGCGTCGTTCGAGCCGAATCTTGCCTTCTTCGGACCACAGTTGTCGTATGGCTGGGCCGGCGTAGCGGCTGGCCAGGACGTTGGGGGTCGAGTCCTGAGTCTGGTTCAAAAGTCAGTTGTCAGCAGAGGGTGATGGTGCGTCTGGACCTGTTGCGGCAGGACGATCATAGCATACGGATTACTCGTCACAGTCGCCACGCTTTGTGCGGCGCCAGGCGTTGACCCGGTCGGCCACGTCAATGAGGGGCGCTGTCCACAGCAGCTCACGGCGATCAGCCAGGTGGTGGATCAGTCCGTCAAAGGCCTCGGTCGTGACGGCGAGATGGTCACCGCCGACGCCGTGGAACGTGAAGATCGCCCAGGCGCCGGAAGCGGTCGCCATCTCTGCATAAGCGATGAGATCCCGCGCGTCGGCGCCTTCGGCGGCATAGCTCATCAGGCAATGCAGGTCCGTTACGGCTGGATCGTTGGGACGCTCGCCGCCGGCACGTGCGGCACGGAAACGCTCGGCAACAACCGGCACATACGACTTGCGACCGGGCCCGGCACCGACAAACGTCTGATAACATGGATAGCAGAAGGATCGCCGGTCACGCCCCTCGGGGTACAGTTCGTCAAGCCCGGCCTCGGCGGCATCTATGGTATCGGCCATGTCCTGCAGGCTGATCCTCTCGAGGCAGAATACTTCATCAAAGTGATAGTTGCAGGAGCACGGGTGTCGTGTCGTGTGGTTGCCAAGTTCGTGGCCGGTGCTGCCCGCGTGCCGCCATCTCTCCGCGTCTTCTTCCCAGTGACCTCGACCGGGGTTCAAGTAAAACGTTCCTGCCAACCCCGCATTGTCGAGACGGGGGATGACCTCGTGCAACTGGCTGCGGGCGCCGTCGTCGAAGGTGAGACTCACAGCGCCCTTGCAGCCGTTGGGCCATACGTCTGATGCCGCCACAGGTGATCCTCGTGTGTTTTTGGGGGATGAAAAGACAGCCGGCACAGTTACATACATAAACTGCTTCCGGCGCGGCAACTTGAACTCGTCTCGGCTGCCAACCGTCCTTCAGGCCCAGCCTTTTAGCCTGACGCTCAAATGAGGCCCAGCGCGCGCCAATACAGAAGGTTGAGAGGGCACAGGATCGTGACGGACAACGTGGAGATCAGCAGCATGGCCAGGGACAGATCGCGCGCCTGTACCGTGCCAAAACCGAGGGTCACCATGAAGGGAGCCGCCTGGTACGGGAGAAAAGCGACAGTTGTGGCCATGGCGACGCTCATCGCCGAAGCCAGGGGTGACAGACCGGCGTCCGCTCCGGCCGACAGCAGGCTTGGCGTCGCCACGGCGGCGACAGCGGCGATGTCCATCAGGAAATCCAGGGGCAGCGTCGCCAGGGTAAGAGTCAGATGCTCCCCGAACCAGTGGCCATGTGCATCGGGCAGGGCCCCGATCACTGCCTGGACGGTGCGCGCATTGAAGCCGGTGACGTCGAGAATCTCACCCACGCCAAAGAGGGCGGCAATGTAGAAAAAGAATGGGAAATTCACGTCGCGCAGACGTTGAGCGGGCAGGGGTCCCCAGCGCGGCAGCACGGCGGTCAGCACGAGACAGAGACCGACGAAGACGGGTGCCAATCCATGTATGACATCCGTCGCCCAGAGTGCGACGCCGCACAACAGTAGCAGGAGCGTGTTGCGCTGATCGCTGGACAGCCCAAGGGTGGGCGTGCCGGTGGCTCCGTCGTCCATGATTCTCAGCGGCTGCATTCGACGGCCCCAGAGCCACCAGATGACAGCCACACAAAGCATAGTGCGCAGCACGCCGATGACGGGGAACATCCACACAAGCCACTCTCCCCAGTAAATAATGCGTCCCGTCTCTGCCTGCAGTTGCCCGGCTACAACCAGATTCGGCACCGAGCCCGTAAGTACCGCGCAACCACCAAAGTAGGTTCCACAGACGATGGAGAGTGTAACAGCCACGGGCAATATGGGATCGTGTGCATCCGGATCGACTCTTCGGCACAGGGCGATTCCTACGGGCATGAGCAGCAGCACCCGTACCACGCCGGACGGCACCAGAAATGCCGCGGCCAGTCCAAGAACATGCAAACCGATGAGCAGTCGCAGGCAACCGCCGCCGGCAAACCACGGCAAGGCCGTATCAGCGAGTCGTGTACCCAGGCCGGTCTCGGTGAGTAGCAGGCTCAGTACCATGCCGGCGAAGACGAGCCAGATCGTCGGACCGGCAAAGGGGGCGAAGGCCTCCGCCAGGCTGAGCAGCCCTGTCGCCGGCAACAGCAACAGGACGGCGAAGGAGGAGACCTCCACCGACACAGGTTGCGCTGTCCACATGATCAGGGCAAACAAGGTGACACCCAGGGCCCGTTGCTCGTTGCTTGACAGTCCCGGTATGGGCGCCAACCAGCCACAGGCGACGCAGGTGATGGCCAGTGCGGCCCAGACCTGGGACCGCGCTGCGGGGGACAGGGGCGTCACAGCTGGTCGGAAAGCATGCCCACGGAAAGGGCGAAGTGGTAGGAGTTGTTCCAGCGCATCAGGGTGAAGAAATCGTCATACACGAGGAAGGCGTCACCTGAAGCCCCATCCGGCAACACGAGCGAAGCCCAGAGGTCTCGAGTCGGCAGGGCGTCGCCGTTGAGCCGAAGTATTCCCAGTTCATGCCACTTCGTCAGCCGCATTCTGGTGTCGCGGCCGGCAAGGCCTGTATCGAAACCCGCAGGCAGCAGTACGGGGCGTCCCCACGTTTCGTCGTCCTGCCAACCCAGATGCGCCAGGAAACGCGCCATGGAGGCCAGCACATCCCCGGTGGAAGTCCAGATGTCTCTTCTGCCGTCGCCGTCAAAATCGACCCCGAAGCGCCTGAAATTGGAGGGCATGAACTGACACTGTCCCAGTGCACCTGCCCACGAACTCTGCAGGTGTGCAGGATCAGCATAGCCAGCCTCGACGGCGCGGAGCAGTTCGATGAGTTCGCCACGGAAGTAGTCTCCGCGGCGCC
This sequence comes from bacterium, assembly GCA_027593305.1. GTDB lineage: Bacteria > Latescibacterota > UBA2968 > UBA8231 > UBA8231 > UBA8231. The sequence goes on along the minus strand of JAQCJA010000482.1, from coordinate 563 downwards.
CCCGCCACGCCAGTGTTGCCAGAGCCGAGACAGCCGGCATGTCACCGGTGTGATGCCCGAAATCACTCTCTACCCCCCACAACGCCACAAGGAAGCGCGGTTGCACGCCGTACTTCTCTGCGACCTTCGCCAGCAGATCCCCGTGCTGCTCCAGCATCCTTTTGCCGCGCACAATGCGATCATCAGAGACCACACGGCGACCGTATTCTGCCCATGACATGGTTGATTCCGGTTGCTTTTCCTGCAGTTGCAGGACTCGATCGATCGGTGCTGCGTCGGCGAGCGCGGCGTCCAGCGTTGCGTGGGATACTCCCAGCCGTTGCGCGTCAGCGCGCAGACCGTCGATCCATGTAGTGAAACTGTCCGGGTCGCCATGGCTGGGGGCGGGGGGGAACAGGACGAGCATCAGCAGCAGGATCCGGCAGGGCCCGCAGGCGGCGTTGCCGATGAGGTGGGGGACTCGGGTCAAGAGCATTCGTATGTGCGGGCTTTCGGTGATCTAGTTCTAGTCGAGGGCAAACAGGCTGAGAGTGGGAACGTACGTGATCAGCAGCAGGCAGGCG
>JAQCJA010000481.1 GCA_027593305.1 bacterium | reverse complement strand
CGTGGCCATGATCACGCCGATTGATTTTGTGCCACATCCTGTGCCGGAGGTGGCTGATCTTGAGGAGGCGGCCCTGGTGCAGCTGTTGCGACATCCGGCAGATGCGATGCGGCAGCATGTGCAGCGGGAACTGCTCCGCAGGCTTGGCGACGGCGGGTCGCATCTCGAGACGCTTGCTGGTCTCCGTGATCTCGCCTTGGATGCATCACCGTCGCGGGCGACACGCACGATCGCACTCTGGACACTTCGTCAGGCCAGCTGGAATGCCTTTGCTGAGTCGTTTGAGGCCTTGCTTGCTGAGGAGGAGCTCACTGAGCAGGTGATCCGAGCAGTTGCCGAGGAGCCTCAGGCTGCGACGCCGGTGATGATCGCAGCCATCCGTGGACGGCTCTCTGCTCCCCAGCCGAGGATTCAGGCAGCGGCCGCCGTCGCTGCCGGCAGACTGGGTGATCTCGAGGCGGCGTCGTTGCTGCTGCAGATGGCCAGTCGTGGCCAGATGCAGAGTGCAGACGAAGGCCGCGAGTCTGCTGCTGCGGTGGCTGAATCGACTGACGACTGGCGACTGCCCCATCCGGAGCGTGTGATTCCGCACCTCGCGGTCCAGGCCTTGGTGGCCATGGAGGCGGTGGAGCCATGCCTGGAGGCGGTCGGTGGATCTGACTGGCCTGGAGCCTTGTGGGCGCTTCGCAACCTGCACACATCTGCAAGTGTGGATGGTCTCTTTCGTGTGCTCGGCTCGACGCGGGATGAGAGCCTTCGCCGGGACCTGTGGACAACGTTGATCCGTCTCTACCACCAGGAAGGTTCCTACACCCAGGAGAGTCCTGGCTGGTGGGGAACACGTCCTGATACGACCGGTCCCTACTATGACCGCCAGGAGTGGGAGCAGTCGCCACGGATCAAAGACGCGATCGTGATCGCCTTGGCGGAGGCGCCTGAGGAACTGGCGACGCATATCAAGGAGCAGCTTGCCCGGCATGGGGTCGCGATCGATGGCGTCGGGGAGGCGGTGGCTGCGATGGACGACCTGACTGAGCCGATCGTGATCCCAGCCTTCGATCCGGGCAATCCGGCACATATCGGCAACCAACAGATCGATGCGGTGTTGGCAGCGGTAACGCCGCTGGAAGGCAACGCGGACGCTGGTCGAGAGCTGTTTCGAGCCCAGGCCTGCATTCACTGCCACACATACGCCAACGGTCAGCGGCCGAAGGGGCCTCATTTGGTCGACATCGGCAAGCGGTCCACCAAACAGGAACTGCTGATGTCGATCCTCAATCCCGGCAAGACGATTGCCCAGGGCTTTGACACCTGGAGTTTTCTGCTTGATGACGGCCGCGTGTTCACCGGGTTTGTGGCGCTGGAAAGTGCCGAAACTGTGACGATCCGTCAGACCGACGGGCTGCCGCAGGAGTTTCCCCGAGACGTCATCGACGAGCGGATCAAACAGGAGGTGAGCATGATGCCAAACGGCATTGTCAATAACCTCACCCCCGAGCAGCTTGCCGACCTCGTCGCCTACCTGCAGTCACTGCGGTAGTCGAAAAGAGGTCAAGAGGTGGTGTCAGCGGCAGCGATGTGCAGGCGTTCTGCCACCTTTTATGGACTCAAGAAGAAGTTGATGGAGAGAATGTGGTTGCTGAGGTCGGCGCCATCTTCAGCGACCTGGATTTGCTGATAGAGGTAGCCAATTTCCGTTCTGCGGCTGCTCCGGGTAGGTGGCGTTCGGCCTAGTCCGATAAAGAGCCGATTTTGGTTGTATCCGGTGCGTGCACCCCAGTCGGTGTCGTTGAGGTGAAAAAAGATCTCATCCCAGGCAACCCACAACAGATTTGGATACCGCTCGATCGGCTTTTGAAGCCGCAGCATCTGTCGAAACCGCCAGCCAACGTCGTCGCCCAGTGAGACGAATCGCTGTTCGAGCCGGCTTCGCAACTGAATGGTCATGTCGCCACGCTCCCGCGTCAGCGTCCATTGCTCCCAGATTCTGTTTTCGTGAAACGTGAGGTCAGGAAGGCTTTCGCCAATCCATGCGTAGCCCACCCACGCGGTCTGCTCCTCATTGAGCTGATAGCCCAGCCCAGGGCGGACGACGCCTTGAAACAGTTCAAAATCATCACCCAGAAAACGGGCATTGCCGTCAAACCACCACCGGGTGCGAGCGTCTTCAAGGTCCTTGAAGTTGAACTGGCCTTGGGAGAACGCGCCAAGCCAAAGGCCTGTGTCCTGGATTTGCCCGTGTGCTGGTGACTCTAAGACAGGAGCGAGCGCACAGCTGACAGCCAATATGCCGATGGTGAGCAGGCAGTGTGTTCGCATAACACTCCGCCTTTTGGCGGGCAGGTACACCGGAGCGAAAACGTACCTCTGACAATCGACAGGAATCGTCGCCGAGCATCACTCTCATGAAGAAGAGCGAACAGGTTTTTATTCAAGATTCTCACACGATCCATTCACTCCTTGGCATTGAAAACCGTCGTAAGAAACGCCACGGGATCGCTGAATTCGCTCCGATCTGACGACTGCTGCCAATAACAGGGCACGCCACAGGCGTTACAGGCCCTCTCGATTTCACGAGCATGGGCCGGGTGGTGGAGGTATTGGTTGCGACTGGTGGGCGGCGTGTCGGGGAGTGGATTGCTGACAAACACCGGCGCGTCTTCAGCATCAATCCAGGAGAGCATGTCACACTCTCGAAGGATGGCGCGACCACTTTGGGAAGTGAGGTCGTTTGCGGAGGTGAGGTGGTAAAAGCTCGCCGGGTCATCGTCGCTCTTACGCCATTCGTCCCGTGCCGGACCAAGAAACGCCTCCCAACGTGTGAGGTCGTAGGTCGCTTGTGTGGCCATGAGCACGACCGCTTGAACACGCGACGACTGCTGCAGAAGAGGGTCGTCACTTTGAGGGTCTGCGAGATCGTCTCGGCAGCCCAGCCAGAGCGACGTGCCAGCGCCTGCGGATCCACCCCAAGCAGCAAACCGGCTGGGATCAAGTTGCCAATCGTTTGACTTGCCGCGGAGAAACTGCACCGCATGAGCTGCGTCATGCAAGATCTCTTGGATGGGAGCCTGGTGCCTGAAGCGGTAGTTGATCGCGGCGCAGGAGATTCCCTCATCAAGAAGCCGTCGAACGTTTGCGTCGTCATGCCACTTTGACTTGTCGCCACTTTGAAAGCCACCACCGTGAATAAAGATCACCAAGGGTCTCGCACCCTCGCCGTCTGCCTGCCAAAAGTCGAGTCGGTTCCGCTCGTGGGGGCCGTAGGCAACATCTTCGTGGGTCGGCTTCAGGCGGCTCTTCTGCGAGCCTCTGTTTGGCGGCTGGTTCTGTCGAAGCATACCGCGAGCAAATGCGATCGCTTCATCGCGGGTCAGCGTGCCATCCCGATTGGAATCAGCCTTGGGAAACTTGGAGAGCAACGCCTGAAGCTGCTGCGGCGACGCGCGGTCGATCCGCTCAAGCCAGTTCTGTTGTGCGAAAGTGGGAGAAGCGGCGATGAGAGTGATGGCCATTGCCGCAGACAGCCAGATGGCGTGCCGCATGGAAGGTGCCTTCTGTTGAAGAGAGAGACGTGTTCTGGGAAATGATGATAGGACTAGGACGAAATCACTGGTCTGTGCAGCGGTTCTTGATGCGGTTCCTTTTCCTGGGGAAGCTACTTGGGGTCATTCGCCTTTGTCAGCACGGCGTGGTCAAAGAGCTGGCCGCCGTCGTCAAACGCTTTGATGTCGAGGGTGTCGCCAAAGCAGGTGACGTAGGAAAAGTGGTGGCCGCGACGGACGCGGTGCTGAAAGGCAGGGCGATACGGGCCGAAGGTCTCCAGGTGGCCGCCGGCGCCGCCGGTGATCATGTAGACCGTGCCGTTTTTCTCAACGGGCTTGCCCGCCCGCAGCATCCAACTTCGCTCATACGAATGGATGTGGCCATTCCAGACGACGTCGACGGCGTGCTTGTCGTAGAGGGCAACGAGCTGCTTGGCGTTGGTGTCGCCGAAGGTCATCTGCGTGAGGGGCTTCTT
>JAQCJA010000480.1 GCA_027593305.1 bacterium | reverse complement strand
ATCGGTCTGGGTGCGGCGACCCTGTCTTCGGCGGTAGGCTCGATGATGGTGGCGCCCCGAACCCTGCAGGCGCTGGCTGCCGACCAGGTCCTGCCCGTTGCGCCCCTCAACGATCTGCTCGGGCGCGGCCGCGGCGCCGTCAACGAGCCGATGAACGCTGCCCTGCTCACGGGGGCTCTGGCTGTGGCCTTCGTCGCCCTGGGTGACATCGATGCCGTCGCCCAGATCATCAGCATGTTCTTCATGGTGACCTACGGTTCATTGTGCGGCATCTCCTTCCTGCAGCATTTCGCCGCCAACCCCTCGTATCGGCCCTCCTTCCGCTCCAAGTGGTACCTGTCCCTGCTGGGTGCCGTCATGTGTTTCATGATGATGTTCCAGATGCAGCCCCTCTACGCCGCTGCGTCGTTGGCCGTGCTGGCGGCGTTCTACACCTGGGTCCGCGCCACCCATGCCGAGGAACGCGGCCTGGCGACACTGTTTCAGGGGGCCATGTTCCAACTCACCCGGTGGCTGCAGATCCGCGTACAGCAAAGCAGTGCGCTGCGTCAGGACCGCGACTGGCGGCCGTCCTTCATCGCCATCTCACGCCATACCCTCGAGCGACGGGCGCCTTTCGAGTTGCTCAAGTGGATCTCGCATCGTTACGGCTTCGGCACCTTCATCCATTTTGTCGAAGGGTATCTGTCGGTGGAGCAGATGGAGGCCTCCAAACACACAGTAGAGAAACTCATCGCCCTGAACGAAGAGAGTGGCGCCGGTGTTTTTGTCGACACCATGGTCTCGCCCTCCTTCACCACCGCCCTGTTCCAGACCATTCAGTTGCCGGGGATCTCCGGTCTCGCCAACAACAGCGTGCTCTTTGAGTTCTGCGACGATCTGTCGGCGGAACTCGCACAGATCACCAAGGGTTGTGAACTGGCAGGCAACCTGGGCTACAACACGTGTGTCCTGCGTTCGACGGATCGCCACTTCGGCTATCACCGGCGGCTGCACGTCTGGCTGACACGCTATGACGATGCCAACGCCAATCTCATGATCCTGCTGGCGTACATCATCATCGGCCACCCGGACTGGGCGGCGGCGGAGATGACCATCTTTGCCACCTTCCCCGCCGGCAGCCTTGCCGACGAAGTCGAGGGCCTGCGTGAGCGGATCGCCACGGGGCGGCTGCCGATCTCACCACACAACGTGCGCGCTCTGCCCGCCGATGACGTCGTGGCTATCGACGAACTGATGGCACAGCACTCGGGTGATGCTGACCTGATCCTGCGCGGCTACAGCCTGGAGTTGATCGGCCATCAGGGCGCCGAAGTGTTCACGCGCTACAAGGCTGCCAGCGACATTCTGTACGTCAACGCCAACGAGGACATCGTTATCTCATGAGTGAGGCCCAGAGCGCAGCCGTAACTCAGCCCACCACCTGGGAGCGTCTGCGGGAGTTGATCGCCGCTGGCGACGCGGACGGCCTGCGCGATTGCCTGCAGGCTCTCGCCGCCACTGACGTCGCCCACGCAATAAGCAGGCTCTCCACGGAGGAGCGTACGGCCCTGGTCGTTCTGCTCGACCCGGCGGACGCGGCCGAGGTCATCGTCGACGTGCCGGACTCGCAGGCGGTGGAACTGCTGGGCGATATGGCCTCGGTCGATGCCGCTGCCATCGTTGATGAACTGCGCAGCGACCACCAGGTCGATCTGCTTACGGGCCTCGATGAGGCCGAGTCGGCTGCCATTATCGATGAGATGGACAGCGACGAAGCGGCGGATGTACGACTACGCCTGGCCTACGACAGTGATACGGCAGGCGGCCTGATGGTGACGGAATACCTCGCCTTCCCGGAGCATCTGACGGTGGCGGACGTTGTTGATGATATGCGCCGCCATGGCGAGCAATATTCAGACTACAACGTGCAGTATACCTACGTGATCACAGATGCAGGACTGCTGGCGGGGGTGGTGCCGATGCGTTCCCTGCTGCTGGCGGGGCGCAGCCGCAGCCTCGGGCAACTGATGATCCGCGACCCGCTGCGCGTGACCACGGATGCCGATATCGATGCACTGATCGAGTTCTTCGACAACCACGGTTTCCTCGGCGTGCCCGTTGTTGATGCCGAGGGCCGCCTGGCAGGTGTGGTACATCGACGCGAGATCCAGGAGGCGCAGGAGCACCAGGTGGACCGCACCTTCCTGGAGTCGAGGGGTATCGTCGGCGGCGAGGAACTGCGCAGCATGTCCGTGGGCCTGCGTTCCCGTCGGCGTCTGTCCTGGCTCGGCCTCGTCGTCGGTGTCGCCCTGACGCTCAATACCATCGTCGCTGTCAGCCTGGGGGGCTCATTCCGCTGGTGCTGCGCCGCTTCGACAAGGATCCCGCCCTGGCCTCCGGCCCGATCCTGACAACGGTGACGGACATGTGCGGGTTTTTCCTCGTCCTCAGCCTCGCAAGCCTGGCGCTGTCAAAGCTGAGTTGACGGGACGACCTGGCCAAACCTGACGTCGCCCGCCACGAGATTGCGTCGATCCAGTTCGCGGCGGATGCGCCGCGTCAGATCCGCGGCAAAGGCGTTCTCGTAGCGAGCGTCGAAAACGTAGGCCTTGACGATCAGGTGGGTGATATGGGTCTCATCGAACTCATCCTTGACGTTGACCACCACCGGTTTGTTGAGGAAGGCCAGCTTTGATGTGAGGGCCGCCTCACGGGCGATGCCCTCCACCTGGAGCAGGTCGATCGTTCCAGGAAGAAACACATCAACCACGACCTGGCAGTCGAGGGCGCCCGCATTCGAGTTCGACACCATCGACGACAGCATCACCGAGTTGGGCACGGTCACGAGGGAATCGTCCGCCGTCACCAGCTTGGTACTGCGCAGGCCAATGGAAACCACCTCCCCATAGTGCCCTCCCACTGCCACGCGATCCCCCATCTGGTAGGATCGGTCGAAGAGGACAACGATGCCACCGATCAGATCGTTGAGCAGATCCTTCGCCGCCAGACCGATCGCCAGAGCCATCGACCCGAGCATCGCGTACAGCGTCTTTTCATCTGTGATCAGGTTGCCAACAACGAAGTAGACCGTCGCCGCATAGATGAAGATGCGGACGATCGGCTGCATCCGCTTGACCAGCAGGCGCTGCGATGGAAAACGCTCGGAGAGCAGATCGAGCCCGACGCGCAGGACCGTGGCTGCTGCATAGGCGGCACCGATCAGGACAATCACGAAGAGGATCGTGAAGGCATCGATGGCGATCGCCTGATCGACGATCCCGGCGTCCGCGATCTGGTTCAGAGGGGCATCATCCACGACAGTTCTCCACCGGCCTCGACGTCATCATAGCAGGTTGCGGCCCTTGAGCATCGCCCGCGTCGCCTTCAGAGCCACGGAATTGATGCGCAGGCGATCCCCGTGCAGGTCCCCCGCGAGGAAGTTGTTGTTCCACAGGATCTCAAGTTCCAGGCGTACATCGATCAGATTGCGATCGACTACTGTCGCCAGTTCGCCGGCCGACAGATCGCCGTGCTGCAGGATCGCCGCCAGCACGTAGGCTGCGTCCAGCGACAGGTCGCGTACCAGGTCGAGCTCGAGTGGCTCGTGAGGCATGACGGTGTACATCTCGTCACCCGCCGGTTCGAGGGCCCGCAGCCAGTAGAACTGCGCCACCGTCGTATTGTCGACGCAGGTCTCGGCCAACTCCTCAAAGAAGATCGTCGCCAGCGCCTCCTGCACAGCGGGCTCTTCGATGCGCTGGAAACGCCGTACGCGACGGCGCAGAGCCCGGGCCACCTGGGGACCGTCGGCGTACCGCAGGCGGTAGCCACTCAAATTGTGGCGCTGCATGATCAATCGACGCAGTTCGGGTCCGGTGTGTCGGTCGAGACTGACGTCGGAGTGGAACAGACGATCGAAGGGCAACCACTTGCCCAGGTAGCTTCTGGCGTTCTCGTCGAGACAGAGGCCCCAGAGCACATGGTGATTTGTGCGGGCCACGAGCAACAACAACTGCCGGATGGCGTCGAGGCCACCGAT
>JAQCJA010000479.1 GCA_027593305.1 bacterium | reverse complement strand
AGTACAAGGGGGCTGCCGACCTTTTTTGACCCTATGCGTCCCTACGCGTGAATAATCCGGGCTAGGGGTCTGGTGTTCTAGGGGTCTGGCTGTTCCAGCCCCGAGGAACGCCGTCAGATGAAGCGGTCCAGCCCCAGTTTCTGCCGCAGGATCTGCTTCTCTTTGCCGCTTTCTTCCTCCTGTTCCTTTGCCGCCTCTTCGTCCTGTGCACGCCGTTGCACGTATTGCAGACGCGAGTAATATCCCTGAATCTGCTTGAAGTCAGCTTTCAATGGCGCCAGGTCCTCGCGCATGGTACGGATGCGTTCGAGCTTGCCAGGAATGCTGGCCTGCAGAACGTTCAGTTCCGCGTCGATCTGAGCCAGGCGGGTGTAGAGGGCCGTGCTCTGTCTCATGAACGTGACCAGGGCATGCACAGCGATGAACAACGACAACGTGAAGATGGCGCTGAACAGAACCTCAGCGCTGAAGATGATCGAAATGAAGTCGCTGCCGGACGGAAACTCGGACACGGATATCCTGCAATCGGAGGCAAGGCTGCAAGTTCGGGCTAGAATAGCCGATCCTCCGGCAAGGAGCAACGCATGAATCAGGATCGTACCACCCGGAGACAGGCGACGGCCGCCGAACTGTCGGCGTTGCTGGTTGAGGCTGTCTGTGTCCCCGGTCCCGGCGAACAACAGGCAGTGGCTTTGCTGGCAACGGCGCTGAACGTTGGGCCCGAAGCCATCGCCGAAGAGCTACTCTACCTGCGGGCTTTCGCCGTCGACTTCGCCGTGCTCATGAGTCTCGGTGACACGCCGGCGAAGGACCAGATCCTGGCGCACTACTACGAGCACTGGCAGCGTCTGGACCAGGAGGCGGAGGGGGCTCGCGCGGCGCTGAAAGAACGTCTGCAGGCCTACGCTGCCGTTGTCGGTGATGTGACACCCGGTCATGGCGGATTGGCCCGGCAACTGGGCATTGCCCTGGCGGGGCGCCTCCAGGGCGAGGGGGAGGCCCTCGGCGAACTGATGGTTTTTGGTGCCCGCCTGTTCGCGGTGCTCTACGACGAAGTGACAACCCTGCTCACCGAAATCGACATCCTGCTGCCCGACGAGTAGGCCCTGCGCAGCCCCGCAGCTACGACCGGACGGCCATGGTCACCACATGTGTGCCGCTCTGCTTCACCTTGCGGTGGTTGCCGAAAGTCTCGCCCAACACGCGCTTCATATAGTCCTTCAGGCCAGCGACGGTCACCACCCAGAGCGCCCCGCCCGGGTGCAGGCGACGATGGGTTTCCGTCATCCAGTACTGCAGCAGTTCGCCGCCGGCTTTGGCCGGAATGTTGGACACCACAAGATCAAAACGCTGCGCCGCCGGTACATGGCTGAAGCCGTTGGAGAGATAGGCCCGGGCATTGCCGCAGCCATTGGCGGCGGCATTGCGCTGGGCGTAGTCCACGGCGACAAAATCCTTGTCGACCATATGCACCTGACCCGCGGGTGCCAGATGGGCCAGCGTCAGACCGATGGGACCCCAGCCACAGCCCAGATCCAGACAGGTGGCATCATCGGTGACCACAAGTCGCTCCAACAGCAGGGCGGTTCCCGCGTCGACGCCCTTGGGGTGAAACAGCCCCCAGGTGGTCGTGAAGTGAAATTCGCGACCGCGCAGGTGTGTGTTGAACTGCAGTTCGTGCGCCGGAGGCGCGATCTGTCCGACTTCCATCACCCCTCTATATTTGATCCATGCACATAGACAGCCATCGTCTCGTGGGTGCAGGCATTGCCCATTCGCAGTCCCCCAATCAGGGCGGCCCCTTCGCCGCCGGCACGCCCGATACCTTGATCGTGCACTTTACGGCCGCTGCAAGTGCAGGCTGGGCGATCGACAGACTCTGCGACCCGACGCCCGGGGCTCGCGTATCGGCGCATCTGGTTGTGGCTCGTGATGGTGGGATCACGCAACTGTTGCCGTTCGATACGATCGCCTGGCACGCCGGCAAATCCGCCTGGGGTGGGCGCACGGGATTCAACAATTTCAGCCTTGGCCTGGAGATTGACAACGCCGGTCGTCTGCGGCCGGAGGGTGATCACTTCGTCAACTGGCAGGGGCAGCCATTCCCCGCCGGCGAGGCGGTGGTGGCCATCCACGGCAATGAGAGCCAACCGTCATGGTGGCACCGTTACCCGCAAGTGCAGCTGGATGTGGTCCATGATCTGTGTGGCCTGCTGGCCGCTGCCTACGGCATACGTTGGATCCTCGGCCACGAAGAGATTTCGCCCCAACGGAAAGATGACCCCGGCCCGGCGTTTCCTCTCGATGCGCTGCGACAGCACCTGCTGCCGCTGGCACATTACGCGCCCTCCGGGGAATCGCCGCCGGTCTGAGACGCATGCCGTCGCTGCTGCCAGAGGGCGACCGCTTCGTGCAGCACACGTTCCACATCTTCGCGCTCAAAAGGTTTGGCCAGCCGCAGATCGACGGCCTGCTGCTGGCGGGCGCCGCCCCCCGGATCCCAACCCGTCATCAGCACGGTCACGGTATTCGGATTGCGCGATCTGGCTTCGGCGGCCACTTCCAGTCCCGACGCCTCCGCCATGACCCAATCACTCAACACAATGTCGTATTCTGCCTCGGCGAGCCGTCGCAGTCCTTCGCCGCCATGGGCGGCCGTGTCCACCGTGTGGCCCGCCAGAATCGGTGGCAGCAGCTCGAGGATGCGGGGTTCGTCATCCACCACCAGGATCCGCAGCCGGCCCGCAGACGCGGCGGCTGATGCTGTTCTTTTGTCGACGGGGTTGACGGTTGCAGCCACCGGCATCTGCATGGTGAATGTCGTCCCAACGCCTTGTGTGCTATCGACGGTAACGGTGCCGCCAAGTGTGCTGACCAGGCCCCACACGGTACTGAGGCCCAGGCCCGTGCCTGCTGTCTCTTGTTTGGTGGAGAAGAAGGGCTCGAAGATGCGTCGGCGCGTCTCCTCGTTCATGCCGGTACCCGTGTCGGTGACGCGAAAGGTCACCGTGTCAGGCTCGTGTCGCGTGCTCAAGGTGATGGTGCCGCCCTCGGGCATGGCATCCACCGCATTGAAGATCAGATTGGAGAGGATCTCCTCCCACGCCGAACCCTGTGACAGGATGGGTGGCACCGGCTCCAGGTCGAATACCACCCTGACGGTGTGGCCCGCCAATTCCGGCCCTGTCCGCCACTTCGGACTGGTGATATCGACAATGTCTCGAGCTACCTGACACAGGTCGATCTGGTTGAGATCGGCCATGTCGATGGGGCGCCCGAAGGTCTGGATTCGGCGGACGATGGCCGAGCAACGACGCGCCGACTCCAGAATGCGTTGCGTGTCCTGGCGGATGGGTTCCGGCACGTCCTCGTGCAGCGAGATCAACTCGGCGCTACCGACCACCACCGTGAGCAGATTGTTGAAGTTGTGCGCCACACCCGCCGCCATCTCTCCCAGGGCCCGGAGCTTTTCCGCCTGTGCCAGCTGCTCACGAAAGCGAATCGTGGCCCGCTCACGCTCACGGCGCTGGGTGATGTCACGGCCGATGGCATGAATGCCGATGGGGGCGCCACGGGCAACGATCCAGCGAGAGACGATTTCGAAGGTTGCCTCAGCGGTCTCGGTTGTTTCCTGGCGCAGCAGCAGCGCCGCCTCCACCAGCGGCCGGGCCGCGCCGGACGCCACGCTCTGCATGGTTTCGCGGACCCGTTCACGCTGGGCCGGTGCCACCAGGTCGAACAAGCTGCGGCCCCGCAGTTCTTCCCGTTCGTACCCCAGAAAGCCAAGACCCGCCTTGTTGACGGTCAGGATCCGGTGTTCGAGGTCGGCGGTAAAGACCAGATCCTGAGCGTTGTCGAACAGGTCCCGATAGGCGCTCTCCGACTCCTGCAGCGCCTCTCGCGACCGCTGCAGGGCACCGGCCATGTCATTGAATGACTCCGCCAGCTGTCCCAGTTCCGAGCGCGACTGCGCAGAGGTGGTCCCCGAAATTCGGACAGTGTGTTAAGTTGGACTCCGCCCCCACTTGGAAGGATCTGGAG
>JAQCJA010000478.1 GCA_027593305.1 bacterium | reverse complement strand
GCCCCCCCCGTGCCAGCCGCTGGCTCCCCAACCATCACCGCCGTAGTCCTCCCTCCCCGCGCCCACGGCGCCCGTCACCGTCCTGCCCCCCTTTCCTGCCATCGCGGGCCCCATGGTAGCCAGGGGTGAGGGTGCGGCGTGGTGAACGCCGCATCCTGCGACCAGCAACAGGGCCACCAGCAGGCGCGCCGGTGACGCCAGGCCTCCACGCCAGACCTCTGACACGTCCTGACATGGCCGAGAGCGCTTCATGGATTCTGCCTCGTCGAGTCAGCAACGGACAAAACGGTCAGAGCCAAGTATACCAGGTCCGCGAATGGTGGCACCAACCGCATCCTCTGCTGCATCGTGTGCCCGTACACCATGAGATCAATCTGGCAGCTGATCGCTGCACACGGCAGCTTGAGGCGACCGACCAGCTCTTGCACGGAGATCGCGACACAGTTTTCCGCCACCGATGGCCCCCCGCTGCCTGCGCGGGCCCCGTGCCTGCCGACACAGATGGCTCCCCCAGGCCCCCCACAGGGCGTTGCAGGAGCGGATCTGGACCGACAGATCACCGGTCGATTGGTGCCAGTCGATTGCGTCGCCAGGCCGCCAACGCCTCGTTCACGCCGCACTCGAAGCTCTCGTCGTGCTTGCGCTGCACGGCAGCGAAGAACACTACGTGCGCTGTCGGCGTCGTCAGTGTGCCACGACGATGCCCTGCTTTGCCTTGCCACCGAGGAAGAGGATGAACGGCACGAAGCAGACGAAGGCCAGGGTGAGCAGCCAGAATACATCGACGTAGGCCAGCACCTGGGCCTGCCCCTGGATCTGCCCCGCGATCACGCCGTAGGTGAGCTGCTGCGCCGTCGTCGGATTGGTGCCGGCCGTCGCGCTCATGGCGTGCGCCAAGGCGGCAGCCCGCTCCTGCAGAATCGGGTTTCCGGGCGTCAGGTGCTCCACCAGACGTGCGTGGTGTACCTGGGAGTTGCGGGCCAGAATCGTCGACGAGATGGCGATGCCCACCGAGCCACCCTCGTTGCGCAGCAGATTGAAGAGTCCCGTGGCCTGCCCCATCTGTTCGCGTCGCAGTCCCGCCAAGGCCAGCGTCGTGAGCGGCACGAAGAGGAACCCGAGTCCGAAGCCCTGCACCAGCCGCGAGACGGTGACATGCCAGAAGTCGATACCGAGATACAGATCCTGCAGCATCCACAGGGCGGCGATGTTCAGCGCCGCCCCGAAGGTTACCAGCAGGCGCGAGTCGAGGCGACCGATGAGGTTGCCGACGAAGGCCATCGCCAGCAGTGACATCAAGCCACCGGGTGACAGCACGAGCCCGGCCCAGGTCGCCGTGTAGCCCAGCATGTGCTGCACGAAGAGGGGCAGCATGGTGAAGGACCCGTAGAGACCGAAGCCCAGCAGGAACATCAACAGAGTGCCGACCATGAAGGGGCGATTCTTGAACACGCGCAGGTCGACCAGGGGCCGCATCGCCGTGAAGGAACGCCAGACGAAGAGCGCCAGACCGAGACACGTCGCCAGCGCAAGAAGCTGGATCTCGGGGCTGGTGAACCAGTCGTAGCGGTTGCCGCGATTGAGCATCACTTCGAGGCTGCCGAGGCCTACGGCGATAAACACGAAGCTGAGGAAGTCGATGCGACCCGCCGGGGAGGCCTGGCTCTAGACCGCGCTGCAGCAAGGCCGTAGATGTTGTTGCCACAGGAGATATCAAGCAGGATATCGAAGCCGCACGGGACGCAATCGCGCAGCGTCATCGATGACTTCGTACCTGATCGACACCAACTGACTGCTGTCCTGTCTCACAGACCGCTCCCCTGCGCAGCAGTCGGCGGTGACGCCCTTCATAGCGGGTGCTGGTTCTCGTATGTGCTGACGCGTATATACGATCAAGCACCGAAAGCCGTGTCTCAGATCATGAAAACGATTTTCGACACGCCAGGGTTCGAGTACCTGGATCTGCAACGCATCCGCCTGATCACAGAGCGGTGGCCGGCGAAGTTGACGGAGTACCGGCGACGCTGGGTTGGCAGCTACCGCGCATGCCACGGGGCTCACGGTCCTGACATTCGACAAGGCCTGTGCCCGGCGACTTGCCCGACACGGCGTGGCGCACGAACGACCCGCCGCCTGGTCCCCAAACTGGCAGGCGCTGGTCCCCTTTCGGTCTTCATACGCCCGCCGAGTACGAAAAACGCCGACCCATCACAGAGGATGAATCGGCGTAAATCGTTGCAGTAGAATGGAGCCGCCTCTCGGACTCGAACCGAGGACCGCCTGATTACAAATCAGAAAACTCCCTGAATGCCAGATTCTCTTCATGTGACTGTTTTCCTTCAGTTATCTATTTAACTGAGTAAATAACAGCGTGTTACAGAACGTCATCGTTGTCTATTGACTGTTTGTGGTGTCACTACATGTAATGTATATTGGGTGAAGAACGGGTGAAACCAGGAGACATGGAAGATGGCAGACAGCACAGATAGCCAGACAGCAAAGCGCGCAAAGCCAAACACGGCACCCGGCACTGGGCGTGTGAGACTGATGAAGCGGGGACGGCTCTGGTACGCCAGGTTTCGCGCTGATGGTCGCCGCCACGAGATCCCGTTGAAGCTCAGCAACAAAGAGCGCGCCGAGCGCAAGGCAGCAGAGATCAATGACGCCTTGGAGAAGGGTGAATCCTGGGAGTGGCTCGTGGATCGTGTCCGCCCTGGCGAACGAACTTTCAGTGACCTCGCGACCGAGTACCTGGACCGGGGGTCGCGCTGGTCGGAATCGACGCGACGGGGAAACGCGGGAACCATCGGTCAGTTGCTCCAAGAGTTCGGCGACACACCATTGACGATGCTCAGCCGCTCCGCCATCGAGGGCTATCTCGCCAGGCGCCGCGACGAAGGTCTTGGAAAAGCCAGCCGCAACCGATACTTGGCATCGCTCAGGGTCATATTGGCGAAGGGCGTCGAGTGGGACTACCTGCGCCAGAACCCGGCAGCCGGACTGAAACAGGAGAGCGAGGGACGCAAACTCCCCCGCCCCTACCGTGACGGTGAAGTTGCCGCGCTGTTGGCCGCCCTGGACCCGGCAACCCGTGATATTGCGACACTCTATCTGGAAACGGCATTGCGGCGAGGCGAGTTGATGAAGCTCCTGTGGGGCGACGTGGACCTTGTCGGGGCTTCGTTGACTGTCCGGGCGCCGAAGAACCGCCGCGACCGCGTCGTGCCCCTGAGTACGGGTGCTCTGCGCGTCCTGACCAACCGCCGTCACCAGTGGCAGCAAGAGCAGACCGATGGGCGGGCCGATCTGCGGGTGTATGGCCCCCGTGCCGAGGCCCACAAGGCCGTACGAAATGCATGGCATGTATTGGCCCCTGAACGCCATGCGACATTGCGCCCGCTCCACTCCTTTCGTGATACCGCCATTACCCGCCTTGTCAACGCAGGTGTTCCCCTGCCCGTCGTCCAAGAGCTGGCCGGTCACGCAACCATTGAGATGACCAGACGTTACGCTGAGGTTTCACCCGAGGCTGTGCGAGAGGCGATTACGCGGGTTTTCGCCTGATCGCTGCTGAGCGAGAACACCTCATAAAGTGGCGGTTCTCCTTTTCCTTCGAGCAAGCGGCTCACCCCGCCCCGATGTATATGGTTCCAGAGAGGCCGCAGATTGTCGTGGATGTTGCCGCCACCCCTCGCATGACGCCAAATTACTTGCCTGCCGTCTGAATAGTTCTCACCTTATTCGCAAGGTATCCGTTGGTGCTCTTCGCCCCGTAGGAGCAATCCTCACGCCGATCTCGAGTCTCGACTCGGGGCAATCGAGTGAGGATTCCGCAGCAGGGATAAGCGACACCGGACGTAGTGACTAAATCTTTGTCACTGTGGTCGGTCGCGCGCGGGTTCCCTTGAGTTTCTCGCAGCGTCCGGCCACCCAAACCGGAACGCTAAAAATGAAAACCTCTGATTACTCCGAGCATAGCCATACCGTAGTAGATGAACACCTGGCCGCCACCCGGCTCGGTATAGCCCCCGGTACACTCAGGAACCTCC
>JAQCJA010000477.1 GCA_027593305.1 bacterium | reverse complement strand
CCCGCTTTGTGGTCCCCCTCGAGCGGCTCGGCCTGGCAGCGGATGACGAACGGGTGGGCTTTGAGTTCTGGTCCCGCCAGTACCTGGGTCCTGTCCCGGGAGGACGGCGCAATGCTGGCGGCTACACACATCCCGGAGACTATCAGGACCTGCTGAGCGGGGACGCACCCGGTGCGCTTGATGTGTCCTTCCATGGTCCGGCGGCGCGCCTGCTGTGCCTGCGCCGACGCCGGCGGCACCCGTGGGTGGCGGGAACCGGTTTTCACCAGAGCTGCGGCACGGAACTGGCGGACGTTTCCTGGGACGAAAGTGCGGGGATCCTGAGCGGCGTGTTGCAGCGTCCGCCAGGGGAGACGGGGGTGATCGTGCTGTCGGCAGCGGCGCGGGAGGCGAGCAGCGTCGAGGTCGACGGTCGCCTGACGCCATGGCACGTGGGGGCCAGGGGCAGCGTCGTGCTGCCGCTGCTCAGTGACGGTCACCCGACACACTGGAGCGTGACCTTCCGGTAACGGCCCCACTGGTGTGTCTTGAGCACCTGACGTACTGTACTCGCCTTACACGCGGGCAGGCTGCAGCTGTCCCCTGGAACCCGTCTTCTGGAACCCGTCTTCTGGAACCCGTCGTTCCATCATTCACCTGTTGCGGCCTGTACCCGCGGTCGCCTGGAGCCCGCAGCATCTACGGCAAACACCTTTCCTGCCCATGAGTTCTGACCTCGAACCCAAGCTGATCTCGGTCCTGCGCGAAGGTTATTCGTGGGACCGCTTTTCACGCGATCTGACAGCGGGTGTCATCGTTGGCATCGTCGCCCTGCCCCTGGCCATCGCCTTCGCCATTGCCTCCGGTGTCAAGCCGGAGCAGGGCCTCTACACAGCCATCGTTGGTGGCTTCATCATTTCCGCCTTCAGTGGCAGTCGCGTGCAGATCGGCGGACCGACGGGCGCCTTCATCGTCCTCGTCGCCTCGATCGTCCACGAACATGGCTATGAAGGCCTGGCGGTGGCGACAATCATGGCCGGTGTCCTGCTGCTCATCATGGGACTGGCGCGACTCGGATCGCTGATCCAGTTCATCCCGTACCCGGTCACCGTCGGCTTCACCGCCGGCATCGCCATCATCATCGCCACAGGCCAGGTGCGCGATTCCCTCGGTTTGCCCATCGATTCGCTCCCTCCCCACTTCCTCAGTGCCTGGAGCGTCTATCTCGGGAGTTTCGGTGGGATCAACCCGTACGCCCTGGCGATCACGCTGGTGACGATGCTCCTCATGCTGTACTGGCGGCATGTAACGGCGCGTATACCCGGGTCGCTCGTGGCCCTCATTGGCGCCACCGTCGCTGTGCAACTTCTGCACCTGCCCGTTGAGACCATCGGCAGTCGCTTCGGGTCCGTCGCCGGGTCCCTGCCGGTGCCACACATTCCTGATGTATCCTGGGAGATGCTGCGCCGACTCTCCTCACCGGCGCTTGCCATCGCTCTGCTCGGCGGCATCGAGTCCCTGCTCAGCGCCGTCGTGGCCGACGGCATGACCGGGCGGCGCCACCGCTCCAACATCGAACTCGTCGCCCAGGGCCTGGCCAACATTGCCACGCCCCTCTTCGGCGGCATTCCGGCAACGGGGGCTATCGCCCGTACGGCGACGAATATCCGCAGCGGCGGCGTTACGCCCGTGGCGGGTATGATCCACGCCTGTGTGCTGTTGCTCATTCTCTGGATCGCAGGGGAGTGGGCGGCGTTGATCCCCATGGCCTGCCTGGCGGGCATCCTGCTCATTGTCGCCTGGAACATGAGCGAGTTGCACCTGTTCGCCAAGATCGCTGCCAGCACCCGCAGTGACGTGATCGTGCTGCTGGCGACCTTCAGCCTCACTGTGCTGGTGGACCTGACCGTGGCGATTCAGGTCGGTTTTGTGCTGGCTTCCCTGCTCTTTCTGCGGCGCATGGCCAATGAGACGACCATCCTTGGTCTCAAGGAGGTCCTCGACGAAAACGAGCCGGACGATCCCGATGCCGTCTACCGCCACGATGTTCCCGCAGGCGTCGAAGTATTCGAGATCAACGGCCCTTTCTTCTTCGGCGCCGTGCACAAGTTCCGCGAGACCATGGCCACCAGCAGCAAGCCGCAGGCCATCATTCTACGTCTGCGTCGGGTCATGGCCCTCGATGCCACGGGACTGCGGGCGCTGGAGGAACTCGTCTTTCAGTGTCGCATCGACGGCACGGAGCTGATCCTGTCCGGCGTACACTCGCAACCTTTGGCAGTCATGCAACGTTCCGGCCTGCTGCAACAGTTGCCGGAGGCAAATGTGCACCGCACCTTTGCCGCGGCTCTGCAACGGGCCGGCGATGTCACACAAACGACACGCAAGCCATGAGGAGGAACTGATGCAATACACGATCCGACGCGCCCCCGTAGCGCTGGGCGAACCGACAGCCGAACTCAATCCGGCCCTGTGGATGACGGATTGTGTCACCGTGGCGCACTTCCCCTGGGAGGATTCAGGGCATCGACCCAAAGTCAGTGCCAGGGCCCTCTGGGACGAGCACTGGCTCGCCGTGCGCTTCGATGTGGAGGATCAGTACGTGCGGGCTGTGGCACAGAACTTCAACGACTCGGTATGCCTCGACAGTTGTGTCGAGTTTTTCGTCGCCCCCGCCGCCGACCCGGCGCAGGACGCATACTTCAATTTCGAGGTCAACTGCGGCGGCACCATCCTCTTGCATCGATGTGCATCCACCGCCGAGCGCGAGTCGGGGCAGAGCAGTCGGAACGTCACCGATGTGGACGGTGCCACCATTCGCATCGCCCACACATTGCCGAAAATCGTCGAACCGGAACTCACGGAACCGACCAGCTGGTCCGTCGAGTATCATGTACCGTGGTCGCTTTTTGAGGCCTACTTCGGCGCCGTGACGCCGAGTGCTGGCACCACATGGCGCGCCAATTTCTACAAATGCGGCGACCGGACATCCCATCCGCACTGGGCTTCATGGTCGCCGGTGGACACGCCACGTCCCAACTTCCATCAGCCCGCTTTCTTCCAACCGATTCTTTTTTCCTGACGCCGCGAGCCATACCATGGACTACACGATCCGCAGCGCCCGACAGCCACTGGGAACACCGACAGCCGACTGGGAACACCCACTGTGGGACGCCGCCGACACGCTCGACATCAACAACTGGCCCTGGAAAGACTCCGGGCACCACCCACGAACGCAGGCACGAGTGCTGTATGATGATGGTTTCCTTGCTGCCATCTTTCGTGTCGAGGACCGCTACGTGCGCGCTGTCGCAGAGAACTTTGGCGACCCCGTCAGCCAGGACAGCTGTGTCGAATTTTTTCTGTCGCCCTTTCCTGTGGGACAGTCAGATGCCTATTTCAATTTTGAATTGAACTGTGGTGGCACGCTGCTGCTACGGCGCTGTTCGTCGACGACGGAACGCGGCTGGCAGCGGCCCAACCCGCTGCTGGCCGAAGCGGATGCGGCGCTTGTACGAATCGCTCATTCGCTGCCGAAGCAGGTGGAACCGGAGATCACGGAACCGACGACGTGGACGGTGGAATTTCACGTCCCCTTCGAGCTCTTCGGCCGTTATTTCGTCGACTTGCCGAGGCCGTCGACGGGCACCGAGTGGAAGGGCAATTTCTACAAGTGTGCCGGCGAGTCGTCCCATCCGCACTGGGGTACGTGGGCCCCCGTTCCGCTGGAAAAGCCATCCTTCCACGTGCCGGCTTTCTTCCAGGCGCTGCATTTCGCCTAGGCGCGTGTCCTGGCTCAGCTCTGGCCGTTCCACAGCAGGTCCCCCGTCGTCGCACCGAAGCGCTCCCTCAACAGGTTGAGGTGTGGCAGCGGCAGAGGGGGCGCCAGTACGGCCCGGGAGCTGTCGCGGAAATGCGCGGGATTTCCCGTGCCGACGAGGACTACGTCGATGTCTTCGCAGGCGGCAGCAAAACGAAACGCCAGGTCCGCCCAGGTTCGTGTCTCCCCGTCGAGCAGCATCCGCAGATCGTCCGGGCTGCCCGCATCCAGACGCCTGAGTACGCCGGCAA
>JAQCJA010000476.1 GCA_027593305.1 bacterium | reverse complement strand
CCTTCCCCCACGGGTTCCATTTCATCGCCGATGCCATGGTCGTGGGCGGCGAGAACCAGCGTCTGCTGACGGGGGATGCGAACCGGCTCCTGTGGGTGCGCGAGCAGGTGGAGATGCTGCTGACACACGCTGTCGAGGACGAGCAGGGCCGGGTGCTGATCCCGCAGAAGTACACCGACCCCGATGCCGTCATCGAATTCGCCGGCAGCGACAGCGAACCGATGACACGCCCCGACCGCATCACGACCTACCCGAACTTCACGCGCAAGAAGCAGATCGACGGCTGGTTCGAATTCCGCCCGTTGAATCCGTCACACATGGCGCATGTGTATGCGGACAGCCTCGATCCCACAGATCTGGAAGTGAGCAGAAAGATCCGCGACAGGACGAACAACACCTGGGATCACGTCAGCATGAGTGCCGTCCACGGCAAGGATTACAGCGGGCAGAACCACGCCTATCTGAATTTCCTCGACGGCGGCTATCCGAACTACCCCACCGAGGCGCTGCTGCACAGCATCGAGCAGGTGTATACGAAGCTGCGCAACCTGCGTCAGGAGCTGGCTCTGGGCGAGTCCGGCTGGGGCTACCGTCCCGGGAGTGAGAAGGTCTGGCAGGAACTGGCGGAGGCGACGCGGCAGGTCAACGAGATGAAGGAGAAGCAATGGAGTGAGTCGGTGACCCATTCCTACTTCCAGACCTATCTGATCGGCCGCAGCACGATCACGACCGAAGCCCTGGTGCACCTGACAATGGGCGGCCCCATGCCCATCTACAACGGCGGTCTGCTGAAAGTCTCCATTCGCCACTTTGACGCGGACCGCCAGCGCCCGGGTCTGCCGCCGGACGTGTCCGCCCTCGTGCACACCATCGACGACGAGGGCATCGACCTGACCCTGGCCAACCTGCACACCATGGAGACGCGCAGAGTGATCGTGCAGGCCGGCGCCTTTGCCGAACACTGCTTCACCACGGCACGCTACGCGGACGACGAGGGCCACAGCGCCACCTGCCGGCTCGATACAGAACACGTCGAAATTGAGCAGGGCCCGGGCACTGTATTCGACATCAGGCTGGGCCTGCAACGGTACTGCCGACAGCCCTCCTACCGGTTGCCCTGGGATCGATGAACTCGCCTCGCTCGGGTTTCACGCTGACCTGGCGGCGCTAGCCGAGCTGCAGATCGAGAATCCTCTCCGCATTGTCGCGCAGGATTGCGCATTTGGCCTCGTCGCAGAGTTCGGCGTTGTCGATACGAGCCCGTTGCATGGCAGCCAGGTACAGAGGGGTGTCAGTACCGTACAACACTCTGTCGGCGCCGACTTCAGCGACGGCCCACTCCACCAGGCGGGGCAGCATGCTGAAAATGCTGGACGTGTCGGCGTAGACATTCCCGTGACGGGAGCGGCTGACGGCCCGCACCTGGTGGGTGCGATCGCCGTCAAAGCCGCAGCCAATGTGGGCCAGGATCAGGGTGACCTCCGGAAAGTCATCGGCAAATGGGACATAATCCGCCGGCAGACTGTTCTGCTCCCCACTGTGGGTGAGCACCACGGCGTGATGAGCGGCGGCAAACTCAAAAATCGCGCTCCCGTGGTCACGAATGTGGTAGATATGCTCCTCGGGATGAATCTTGATGCCGACGCAGTGGGGCAACTGCAGCATCGTGGCCGCCTGAGCGAAGGTCGCCGGGCGGGACGGGTCGATGATGACCCACTGTCTCAGGCCCGGAGTTCCCGGGACGATGCGTGCCGCCTCCTCATTGCCCCTGGCGGCATCGCTGCCGCCTCGAGGCAACAGACCGGACAACGGTGAAACGATGGTGATCTCGGTGTTGCACTGCGTCGCCCGGCGTACAACCGTTGCAGCATCACCGGAAAGGAACCCGTCGCTCCTGTCACTGGCATCCGCACGTATGTAGTCGCCGTAGTGGGCGTGAACGTCAATTGCCTGTATCTCACGGATTGTCACGGGCAGCACTCGCGGGCAGGGTGGTATCTGGCTGACAGCAGGTCACATGGTACGGACAAACCGTATCCGGCAACATGACGCTGCGGCTTGAAGACATCCACATGGATGGCTATTGTGAAAGAGCGGCACCTGTGGGCCGACGAAACACGCCCCGCCGATGTCACGCCGAAGGCGGGCGACATGCCAGCGACGACGTCCCCTGCCGTGCCGTCTGGCGGCAAATCGGCACGGACGTAGGCCCTGCAGATACCAACATTGTTCCTGTCGAGTCCCCCCTGGAGTTGGCGTAACGGCGAAAACGCGTACACTTTCCGTTCCTCACTTCCTCGCTACACCGAGGACAGGTGAGTCACCGGCACCCGGCCAAGGAGTGATTGCCAGATGAATTACGAGAGCTGGACGGATGAAGATGTCAGTCTACAGACGTATTTCAATGAAATCGGTACCTCGCAGCCGTTGTCCCGGGAAAAAGAAGCGGAGTTGGCCGGGCGGATTGCTGCCGGCGATGGGCGGGCTCGTGAAGAACTCGCCGAGGCCAACCTGCTGTTCGTCGTCACCGTCGCCAAGAAGTATCGCAACCGTGGCATGTCCTTATCCGAACTCATCAGCGCCGGCAATGTTGGCCTCATGACCGCCGTCGACCGGTTCGACGCAACCCGGGGCTTCAAGTTCATCTCCTATGCCGTGTGGTGGATCCGTCAGGCCATTCAGCAGGCCCTGGCCGAAGACAGCCGTACGGTCCGCCTGCCGATCAATCGTATCAGCCTGCTGAGCAAGATCGCGCGCACCCGACAGCAACTGGGTGCCGACCTCGAAGGCGAACCCCACGACGAAGCGATTGCCGCCGCCCTGGACCTGCCACTCACAGAGGTGCGCGAGACGCTGCTCAGCGGTCGCCGCGCCCTGTCTCTCGATCACGCCATGTTCGATGAGGACGAGGACTCGACGCTGCTCAAGCGTCTGTCGGATCAGGATCAGGAACAGCCGGATGAGAACATCACCCGCACCTCCAGCCAGAAGCAGCTGCAGGCCGTGCTGGAGAGCCTCGACGAACGGGAGTATGCGATTGTCTGCTCCTACTTCGGTCTCGACGGCACAGAGCCCATGACGCTGGAGCAGATCGGTCAGCGCCTGGGGGTCACACGGGAACGTGTTCGCCAGCTGAAGGAGCGCGCCTTCACGAAACTGCGCCATCCGTCCCGCCGCGGGGCCCTCGAAGACTGAACCATCGGGTTGTCCTTCCGGGACGCAGTCCTACTCGAACTTGTAGCTCGTCCCAAGGTCACGAAAGCCCAGCTTCCGGTACAGTTCCTGCGGCCAGTCCTCAGCGTCGGTGCACAGAAAGACAAAGTCGCAGCCGACGCCCTGAAGGTACCGGCAGGCCTCGATGACGACGGCCGAAGCATATCCCCTTCCCTGGGATGCCGGATCGGTGATGACGGAATCGATCTGTCCGGTGCCATCCCGCCGATAGACCTCGCAGAAAGAGGCGTACCTGTCCCCCTGGCGAACGCCGAAATGGGACAGTTCGCACGCCCCTCGGTACGTCGTCGCGCGGCCGGCGAGGGCGCTGGCGCCCATGGCGCTTCGACCCGTCCCCCGCCAGAAAGCCTCGAGGCTCGGACGTATCTCTTCGAACGTGACTTTTTCGACGGGGTGATCGGCGACCTTCGCAGAGGGTGCCGCCAGGGCCATGAAGAGATCCGTGGATCGGTTGTAGCCGGCAGCCTGCAGGCCGGGCCGCAGGTTCTGCACCCGCTGTTGGGCACCGACCCAGATCGCACACCAGTCGAACCCGATACGCTGTCGAATCGCTGCAGACTCGGCCAGCAGCCCCTCCGCCGTCACGTCTGTATCGACGAGTATCACGTTGTGGGACAGGGCACTCGGGAACTCGCGGTTGAGCACAATCTGCCCGAAGGAGACGTCGACAACATCGGTGGCGGCGCCCAGAAGGAGTTCCCGTTCGTGGCGTCTGGCTTTGTTCAGCAGGGATTCAGTCATGGCGGTGGCTTGAAAATACGCCGCTGGACTCTGACTGTCGCCCTCCGCTGCGGGGTCGTCCCACCCGCCGCCACAGCCTTGCG
>JAQCJA010000012.1 GCA_027593305.1 bacterium | reverse complement strand
GAGAACTGCTGTTACGGGCGCGAAGAGATGGCTGTGCTCAACATGGTCAAGCAGGGCATGTTCGGTGAGCTCATCCATTGCCAGTGCGGCTACGAACACGACCTGCGTTCCGAGATCACGAGGGGCACGGAAAACCGGCACTACCGGCTCAACAACTTCACCTATCGCAATGCCGACCTGTATCCCACCCACGGCGTCGGTCCCATGGCCAAGCTGCTCAACATCAACAAGGGCAACCGCTTCCTGTCCCTGGTGTCGATGAGCAGCAAGGCCCGTGGCCTGCATGACTATGCCGTCCACCAGCTGGGACCGGAGCACTCCCAGTTTGCCACCGAGTTCGCCCAGGGGGATGTGACGACGACGATGATCAAGTGCGCCCGCGGTGAGACCGTACTGCTCACCCATGACTGCTCGCTGCCGCGGCCCTACTCCAGGGCGCAGCGGGTGCAGGGCACGCGGGGCATCTGGATGGAAGACAGGAACGCCCTGCACTTCGATGATTTCGATGGCGAACGGTGGGCGCCGATGGCGGAGTATCTGCAGAGCCACGACCATCCCGTCTGGCGGGATTTCATCAATGACGGCGTTCGCGGCGGTCACGGGGGTATGGACTACCTGGTGCAGCGATCCTACATCGAAGCCATCAAGGCCGGCCGCCAGACACCCATCGACGTCTACGACTCCGTCGCCTGGATGGCGATCACCGCCCTGTCCGAGGATTCCATCGCCTGCGGCAGCGCCCCGGTGGCCTTCCCGGATTTCACCAACGGCAAGTGGATCCGCAAACGCCCGGATCCCGACTGCTACTGGACGCTGGACGGCATCTACACAGGTGACCGCTAGGGCGGGGCACGGACCCCGCCGTCAGATCAACACGCGCCCTGGCGGCTCAAGAGAAATCAGCCGCTGCGTACGTGTCGTAGCCGACGATGAGTTCCGCATCCTCCAGAATCAGATCGCTGGCCAGATCCTCGGGGCGTGACAGCAGCGTGATCTGCAGCACATTCGCCCCCCGCTTCGGTGGCTGTGAGCGCAGATCGATCTCCAGCCATTGACCCGCGTACGGGTCGATGTCGCGCATGGGCGATCGCCGCCGTGGCAGCGCTGCCAGCGACTGGCCATTCAACTGCAGATCGAAGCGGTCCGCCGACGTCAGATCGGTGATCGCCAGCCGCAGCGTCACCTGCGTTGCATGGGCATCCGTCGCCGGATCATCGGCAATGGTGAACGGGATCTGCTGGCCCTTGCCCAGATCCGTGGCAGGGGCAAACCGCAGCGGCAGGTGGGCGGGATAGTCCGTGTCCCCCGTGACCTGCGTCGACCGTCGCAACACGTAATGCCGGTCCTGTCGGTGCAACTGCTCCGGGTGGGCCAGTTCCGTCAGGATCGCCCGCTCCGTTGCGCCCGGCGGCCAGTGCATGAACCACGCATACAATCCGTCCACACCACGCTGCCAGGCGTTGGCCGCCGCCGCCCGGTACATCGGCGCCGAGGCGTACTGTCGCCAGTTGAGGGGCCGGCTCTCGTCGACGTAGTAGGGCTGCATCATGGCATACACGGAGACCGGCGTAGCCGCCGCCGCCGCCACCAGCCAGTCGATGGGCATGTCGGGGTCGAGAATCATGAATCCGTACACCAGCGGCACGACGTAGTCGATCAGCCCTTCCTGCAACCACGTCTCCACCTGCAACCCGGCGGCCTCGTTCAGCTCCTGCGTCGGATAGATGCGGGCGCCCACGACGGCCGCCGTGCCATCGCGGTTGTGGGCCATGTCACGCACGCGGCGCAGGAAATCCGTCATCAACGTCGCATGTTCGGCCCGTTCGTCGGCCGGCACCCACCAGTCGGTGCCCATGGGCGCCGCCGAAAAATCGAGTTCAATGCCGTCCGTTGGATAGTCGCAGAGCAGTTCCTGCAGCACTTTGAACTGATGCTCACGCACCCCTTCATCGGCCATGCCGCGCCCGCCCTCGCGCGGCGACACACCGTCGCCGGCCCCCGGAAAAGCCCCCATGCGCAGGGAAGCAATGAACTCCATCTGCCGTTCGTGGGCCCGGTCGATGAGCACCGTCAGCGGATCGAGGCCGCTGTCCATGAGGCTCTGCATGTTGTGCCACACCCGCCAGTACGCCGACATCGCCAGCGGCTGCCCCGCACCGAAACGTCGGCCCACTTTGGACGGATAGAACAGACCATCATCACGGGACACGCCATAGACGAAGGTGTCGACACCGGTGCCGGCGATTTCGTCCACCGGACTGCCGGCGACTTCGCGGCTCATGGGTGGCTCGTGGACGAACAGGTAGTAGTGACGGGCGTCGTTGAAGTAGATCGTCCGTTGACGGTGCTTGGCGTGGTTCGTCGTCCGCTTCATAGTTCTGATACTCCGGTTGTTGCACAAACTGGTTGTTGGACCATCTGGCTGTTGGCTGTGTGCGGCTGGCCGCTCTTCAGGTGTTTGTTCCGGCTGCCTCCTCCAGCGTCTGCGGTACACCGGACTGGTCGCCGCCCAGCCACCGGTAGGCCCGTGGGTACAGGCACAGCGACCGATCCGTCAGGGGCAACGCCACAGGCAGACTCCCCCACAGGGCGGAGTGTTTGGCCGCCACGGCAACTTCCAGCGACAGCAACTGATCCCGCGCCGAGACGAACAGTTCGCCTTCGCAGTCGACGCCACGACGGGCGACCTGGACGAAGGATTGAATCGTTGTGCCCAGGTAGCTGAACTCGGGATACTCGGCCGGCTCGTACCCAGCGTCGATCGCACGCCGTGCGCCGCTGGCATCGACGCCGCGGAAGATCTGCGGTGGTCCCCAGTCCCAGCGCACGAGCGCATCCGCCGTCCACACATCAACGCCGCTGTAGGGTGTCTCGGCAGCAAAAACCGGACAGACCAGACCGTTGCTCAGGCGGAACTGTCCGCTGATGTTCAGGCCCTCGTCACAGTTGCTGCGCAACGCCTCTTCCGGCGCACCGGCGGCAACGACCTCGGTGATCTCCGCCCCCGTGAGCAGCCGCAGGACGGCCACGTGCTGGCAGCCCCCACCGGAGATCTCGCCCCCGTAGCGGTGCACGCAGGCGCCGATGATGGGGCCGAACTCACCGGCACGCAGGCGCCGCGCCGCTTGCTGCACCTCGGTCATGGCACGCTGCATATTGCCGCCGGCAAAAACGATCCCCGCCGCGGCGCACGCCGCCACCATCTCATCCACATCGGCCAGCACCGCGCCGATGGGCTTGTCCACGGAAATGCCCCGAACCCCCGCAGCAACAGCGGCCAGCACCGCTGCGCGGATGTACTTTCCGGGCAGCACGATCGACACGATATCAGGCACGACGGCGGCAAACAGATCGGTTGCTTCAGCAAACAGCGCCTCGACACCGAAGCGCGCGCCGACAACCTTGCGACGCTCGGGGTGGATCTCGGCGATCGCCACCA
The DNA here is from genome assembly GCA_027593305.1 of bacterium. Classification (GTDB taxonomy): domain Bacteria; phylum Latescibacterota; class UBA2968; order UBA8231; family UBA8231; genus UBA8231. Next base: position 20,590 of record JAQCJA010000012.1, on the reverse strand, counting down.
GCTCCGTCTCCGGCAACTCCTGGTAGAACCGGGCGTACTCCTGTCCCATACGGCCGCCGCCGATGAGACCCACCGTCAGAATTTCGCTCGTCATAGGACTCCCTTCCGTACGTGAACGGGCAAGAATAGGTCGGCTCAGACCGGCGTCCAATCAACGGACCGCCGTTGCGATGCGCCGCTGCCGATCACATCTGCGGTTATAGCTGTCGGCGTTGCATCATGGCGCGGCTGCGCACATCCAGATACGCCGTCTCCAGCAACGTTGCGACGGTGACGGCAATGCTCGCCGTGAGTATCCCCGGGCTTTGCTGCACCACACCCAGCGCCACGCCGGACACGGTCACCACCAGATAGATCGCCATGCCCCAGTAGATGTGTGGTGTCGCCCGACATGACATGAGCAGGCCACGGTACATGCTGCTGATGGCGGCCAGTCCCGGGATCAACAGGCTGACGAAAGCACCGGCGATGACGAGTTGCGCCAGACTCGGGCTCACGGCAACGACATGCCGCAGATACAGCGGCAGAATCGGCGTCACCGATACCAGCACCAGCCCGAGAGTCGACAGTGCCGCCACAAGCCAGCAGAACCGACGTAGCGGCGCCGCATCCTCCCTGCCCCTGAGCAGGGCGATGACGGTCTCCGGCAGGGCGATGCCCGGGCCCCGAAACAACAGGATGATGGAGTAGAGCACGGGCCACGCCGCCAGCGAATCCTGGGGGTTTGCCATTCGTGCCAGACCACCGTTCAGCAGCGGCAGAGCCAGGAAGGACATCACGGAGGTCGCCGCCAGGGGCAGATGAAAATCAACGACGGCACGATACGTCAGCGGTTCGGCGATCGACTCCGGCGCAGCGCGCAGGCGGGCGATGATGGGCCGGCTCTTCCACCAGGCGTAGAAGGCCTCGGCGCTGACGCTGAGCATGAACGTCGTGGCCGCCACCACGATGCCACTGATGGTGCCCACAAGCACGAGGCTGCCGGCAACCGTCGCCGACACCAGCAACCGCACCGCCGTCCCCCACGTCACCTGGTGCGGCTCGCCGAAACGGATGAGAATGCCCTGGTTGAAGCGTCGCCAGCCAATGGCCGCACTCCACAGGCACATGATGCGCATGCCGGTCTGCGTCAGGTCGGCAATCTCCGTCGGGATCCCCATCCACGTGCGCAGTACCAGGTCAAACAGCGGATCGACGTAGGCGATGGCGACAGCGACGGCGGTGACCACCAGGTTGACGTGCAAGGTGAAGCGGCGCACCACGGCATGGGCCTGGGCCGACGTTGTCAGTGCCGTGCTCGTCGACAGCAGCATGATCACCGGCGCCTCGATCAGCACTTCCGTCCAGAACATCACGCCCAGCGCGGCGAGCATGGCTTTCTCGTCCGGCAGGCGACCGACAGCAGCCTGCACCAGCAGGATCTCCCCCGTCATCAGCAACGCGCTGAGGGCCAGGGGCAACCACATGAGCAGGATCTGTCGGTGGTTTGTCAGGCGCGGATCGCTTCCAGCGAGACATCGCTGAAGTAGGAGTGCCCCTCGGTCTGCACCAGTGCAATGGCACCGGTCGACAGCTGGGTGTCCTCGAGGCTGAACATCTCGCGGCCATCGGCGACGGCCACAAGCTGGCTGCCGACTACGCTCAGGGAAAGGTCGTACCCCTCATTCGGCGCCCAGGCAAAGTCGGCCTCTGCCAGAATCTGCTCACCACCCTCGCAACAACGCAGCAGGCGCAGACGCTGACCATGACACAGCAGCAGCGCATAGAACCGGCGCATACCGCCAACACGTGCGGCAATTCCGGCTTCGGCCGCCATGTGTGGTGTCACGCGCGCCCGCAGGCAATAGTCCGTCCAGTCGTGGGTGCCATTGATCAGCAGACCACGTCCCTCGTTGTGGATCAGACGGAAGCGCACCCCCGCGCCACCGGGCAGCAGCTGGGCGTTGTCGATACCATCCGTCCAGCCCATGGGGCGCTGGTACTGCGCCAGACCTGCGCCACTGAACACACACGACGGGGCACCGGCCCAGTCGACGTGATCCACGAACAGCGTGCCGGATGTGCCACGGTCGGCACGGCACTCGACACCGATGCGTACGATCGGCAGACCACCCGTGTCCGGCAGCTGCCAGTTCAGCGTCGCCGGGGATCCCGGCGCCAGGAGCTGAAACGGTGCGTAACAGATCGTTGTTGTCTGTCCCGGGCCCTGTGGGAAGACCTCCATGAAGAGCGCCACCGAGACGGGACCACCCGTCTGCTGATCCAGCCGCACGGGGGCGGTGACGGTCTGCCCCGAATAGACCGAAGCGGACATGACCATGCTGTATCCGGGCGTGTTGAAGTTCGCCGGCTCACCGAAGGTCTGCACACCTGCTCTGCCGGGTCGACCGGGGGCGATCTGCTCGAAGTGAACGGCCAGACTGCGGCTGCCCGGCCCAACACCATCAGCGACGTTGTTAACACGCGTCGAGCCCACACTGTCGGGCGCGCTGCTGGCGACGAAGCCCTGCACGGACCCGGGCAGGCTGAAGTGGTAGCGAGCCGGCGGTGGCGGTGGTGGCGGCGCGCCGAGCAACTGGCGACCCACCCGGCACAGCCGGTAGGTCTCGCGCACGGCATCGGTGAGGGCACCACCACCATCTGCCGAGATGTTGAACAGCCGATCGGCGACGGGGCCACGCCAGTCGGGGCCCGTCGCCAGACCCGCCAGGCCTTCCTTGATCCCCAGCAGGCAGCCGACGTTGCCGGCGTTGCAGTCCGTGTCCCAGCCGGCGGTGTTGGCAATCACCTGCGACTTCTGGAAATCACTGTCGCCATAGAGCAGCGCCAGAATGATGACGGCGTGGTTGGGCACCATGTGGCAATTGCCACCGTAAGTATCGTAGCCGTAGTGCTGCTGGACGCGGCCAAAGGTCTGCCGCCAGTCCCCATCCTGTCCATGCCACCGGCGCAGGTCGCCGATGAGCCGGGCGATGATGCAGTCGTCGGGAATCTGAGCCAGGCCGATGTCGAGCAGCTTGTCCATGTCGCCCTCGAAGAAGGCCGCCGCTTCCATGGCCGCCACGACCTGCGCCCCGTAGATCGCCTCGCCATCGTGGGACACGCTGCCCGCCTTGCGCGCCAGCGCTGCCGCCAGTTCCGGTTCGCCCGGTGCCACCATGGCCCAGCTGTCGATGAAGATCTGCGCCCCGATCTGCTCCGCCACCTCGCGTGTGTTGACTTCGATGGATCCGGAGGCAGGTGCGGCAATGCCCTGTTTGAGGCGCAGGAAGGCGGTGTGCTCGGTTGAGTGCCCCATGCCACCCCACCAGAGGATGGTGCGCTCCTCGATCAGGTAGTTGCGCCACGTCTGGCCGATCTGCTCGGCGGTGATGGCAGCGGAAACGCCATGGTCTTCCAGGGCCCTGACAAAGGTGAACGTGCCGGAGATGTCGTCATCGGCCACAACCAGGGGTTTGCCCAGTCGTTCGTGGACGTAATAGTTGATCTCGCCCAGTTCGGCTTCAATGCGGTCGTTGCGCCAGCCCTCAAAAGGACGACCGAGATAGACGCCGATGATCTTGCCGAGGACGCCGGCATACACGCGCTCTTCGTAGTCTGCAGGTATGGGCATGCGGCTCTCTTGTCGGATTCAGGTTCTTGTTGGCTCAGGTGAGGTCGGGATACCGGCGACGCAGTTCCTCGGCACCGGCGGCACGGCCCGTTGCCTCCAGTCGCGTCAGGTATTTCGGCAAGGGGCTGCGGTCCGGATCGCTGAGCGCATGGAACGGCCCGCCCTCGCGGATCACCGTCCACAAGGGATCCACCGAGTCGCTGCAGTGGATCGCCATCTTCTGCATCTGTGCATCATGCCAGTTCATCAGACGGTAGGCCGCCTCCCGCACAACGTCGGGGTTCTGCGCCGCCACATTGTGCTGTTCCAGCGGATCGGCATCGACATCAAACAACATGTCCTGCGCGAAGGGGTGGAAGCCATCGGCATAGGTGCGGACATACAGCCAGCGGTCGAAACGCACACTGCGTTGACAGACATGACAGCACTGACTGATGACCAGTTCGTCGCGACCACCGCCGCTACCTGTCTGCACCGTTGCTGCGTAACTCTGTCCGTCCCACAGCTCGGGAATGGACGCCGTCGGATCGAGCAGCTGCATACACGTGGGGGCCCAGTCGATGTTGTAGTGGAACCGATCGTCCACAGCCCCCTTGGCACCACCGGGCCACTTGATCACCATCGGGATCCGGCACGTGCCGACATCGGCCGTTGCATGTTCGCCGTAGATCCCCAGCTCGCCCTGATTCTCGCCGTGATCGGCGGAGATGATGATTGCTGTATCATCGTACACCCCGGCCGCCTTGAGTCGGGCGACGATCTTGCCGATCTGCGCATCGACGTAATGGATGGCCACATCGTAACCGTCGATCCACTGCTTGAGTGTCGCCCGATCGGTGATGCGCAGCGGCAGTCGCGGAAACTTGTCGACGTTGTTGTCCGTGTACATGCCCAGATCCTGCGCCGAGTGCGGACCATAGCGCGCCACATGTTGCTCGATCCGTTCGTCGGTGAAGTCCATTGCTACCGGCTCATCTTCGAAGGGATTGCCGTAGTCTTGCGGCGTACGGTACGGCGTGTGGATGTCCCAGAAGTTCACGTGCAGGTACCAGTTGTCCTCGGCCACGTGCTGTTGCAGCCAGCGCTCGACGACGGGCTGCACGACTTCGACAGGTTCCATGCCGCCCTGCCCGGTGTTGTGGATCTCGTGAAAGCCGGCGTAGAACTGATGCGCCGCGTGACGCTGTCCGAAGGGCGAGATCATCGCCGTGTGGAAGCCGGCCTTCTGCAGCTGCCGCGGGAACGACGTTTCCTCATAGACCGAACGAAAACCGCGTTCCTGTCCCTGCCGCTTCAGATCGGCGGCGGTACCACCGTGGCCGACGACACCGGTCTGGATGCCGAAGCGCCCCTGATAGAACGCGGTGCGTGATGGCAGGCAGGGCGCATCGCAGGTGTAGACGTTGCGACAGCGTACACCCTCGGCGGCGATGGCATCGATCGTTGGGCTCGTCGTGCGATGATAGCCGTAACAGGAAAGATGTCTGGGATTGAGCGCGTCGAGATCCAGATAAAGAATGCGCATGGGTGCCTTTGTTCGTGCCGGATTGCCTGCAGCTTGCCTGCAGATCAAGGGGACAAATCCGGCTTCCGTCAATGCCCCGGCTGTGTGTCGATTTGCCGACGACGCAGGTCATTGCCGACAATTGTGTGGGACAGCACGAATCTCACTCACAGAAATGAATCAAATGCAACGGATCATATGGAGCGCCGGGTTGTGGTTGGTACTGTTGTGTGGCGCCGTCGCCGCCGAAGCACCCGCTGGCATGGTGCTGTACTTCGAGTCCGGCGGCGAAGTCTAGCAGAGCGTGGCCGAGCATGCTGGCAGCAACCGGGGCTGGGCCGGCTTCGGCGGCGGACCCCTCACGGGCGAGAGTGTCCTGGAGACGGCGACACGCAAGGCACAGGAAGAGTCCCGTGGCTATTTCAGCAGTGCCGATCTGCTGCAGATCATTGGTGATGACATGCCGGTCATGGACGGCGATTTCGCCTCGTACTTCACTCGCGTCCCCTTTGTGCCGGCACCCAGCATCATGCATCACGCCGTGCCGGAGGAGAATGACGCCTACCTCGAGCGCAGCACCTTCGCCTGGATTCCGTATGCCGCCGTGGCGCCGATGCTGGGTGAGGATATCGATCCCAAAAAGAAATACATGATCGACCCTGCCTTTCTGCCCGCCGGCAGCCAGACGCAGTGGTTCTGGCCGATCTGGCTGGGCAACATGCGCAAAGCGGTGGTGACGCAGAGCTTGCCCTGGCAGATGAAGAAGTAGGCGATGGGCGCCGGTTCGTCAGCCGGGGCTAAAAACTCAGGGCAAGTTCCGCGCCGAATCTGCCTCTCTGCACGTCCGCGTTGGACCTGAGGCTCAGCCCATCACCGGCACGTTTCCCGTACTTGAAACGCACGGCGTCTCGCTTGCGTTCGATCGTGCGGATGCCGTCGATCCAGTCATGCAGCACCTGCCCGACGATCAGGCCCACGCCGGCAACAACAAGAACAGCCCCGCCGCCGCCGCTCATCTTGTGATGGACCCGGCGCAGCCGATAGGTATTGGTTGAGGCCTCTTCCTTGATCGGCACCTTTTCGTATCGCCGCGTCTGGCCACTTTGTCCGACAATGTCGACGATCTCATAGTCTGAGGACTTCCAGGCGTCTTTCTCGTCCATGATCGCAGCACCGAGTACGACGGATGCCGCACCCAGGGCCGCTGCGCCGACATGCATCCACCCTTCCCTGCGATCACCGGCGTAGAAGTGCAGGGACCCGGGGATCGGCACAGCCATCAGGGCAAAGCCGACACTCAGTCTGCGATTGGCATCGGTGTACTCCGCCATTGTCATCTCAGCGGGAACGGGCCACAACGGCACTTCATTGAGCATCTCGCCGCCGCTGCTGATTTCGGCCGCCGCCTCTCCGCCCCCGAACAGCGTGAGGGTGAGGCTGAGTGCAGCGAGGGACTTCATCACGTTTGTCACAATGACCTCCAGAATCGTTACACCCTCATGGGGCGATCGGGCGTCGTATGATCATGATTTCCAGGTCCGCTGCTCCCGTCAACTCCAGCGCCAGCCCATCTAGCGCGGCCACCGCTCCATCAGCAACGGAAAATCCGGGAATGCTCCGTGCGGCTCCTGCTGATACCAGTAGGCGACGGATGCGATATCCTCCGCCAGCGGCTGATACGTGCGATCCGGCCACCAGCCCAGAGCCTGAATGGTCACCCGCAGGTCCTGCTGGAAATAGATGGGATCCTGGATGTGCCAGCGGTAGAGGCTCCACTTCGGTGGGCCATTCTCCCCCGGGTGTTTGAGAGTGGTGCCCGCATAGGCCGTGGAATAGACCTCGGGAAAGCCGTAACTGCCGCAGAAGTAATCTTCCGTGCCCGTGCCGCAGATCGTCGGAAAGGGATCGTCCCCATCCATGAAGAACTTGATCTCCCCTTCCCCGCACCAGCCGTCCGACAACTGCGTCCAGGCCAGGAACGTGCCAACGTAACACCCCTGCCCCCGCAGGCCGTCGACGATGGTGTACTCGGGATGATTCCTGTCCGTGACGGCACGGCGCCACTGTGCATGGAAGTATCCGGCGTTGTCCGCCACCTCCGTCTCGGCGTAGGTGATCTGATAGGCCAGCAGCGTCAGGTCTTTCTCGGACTCGTTGGTGAAGGTGACCCGCGCATGCCGGCGGAAGGGCATGGACCAGAAACAGTTGAGGGCCGAAGCGGGATTGACGATCACCGCCAGCGAGTTGACCGGAGCAAACAGATCATGGCCAACGGCGAAGAAGTCCGTCATTGGCACCTCTACCGAGGGCGTCTCCTCCTCATCCCAGTAGAAGCGCAGCACGCAGGCTCTGCCGTTGCCGCGCCAGTCACCTTCCGTCGCCATCCAGATGTGCTGAATCACTCCCGGCCCGTCGACATCCATCAACGTCACCGTTTCTCCCGCCTTCGGTTGCAGGAAGGGGCGCACCTTCCACCCCTGCCCAAGATTTTCGGCGGCGCGCGAGTGCGGCAGCTCCGGATCGGTCGCATCCGGAATCGCCATGCCGCCCTTGCCCTTGGCCCCCGTCGGATTCTCGGCAGTGATGGAGCGGGTGCGCGCCGTGGACAGCAGCGGCAGCGCCCCCAGGCCCAGGTTCATTCCTGTGAATGCATTCATTGTCGCAATCTCTCTGGCTTGATCTCTCTGGCTTGATCTCTCTGGCTTGATCTCTCTGGCTTGCAATGGTGTCGATCCAGCGCAATATCCACATCCCGTGCGTCGATGGACAGGACAAGCCGCGTGCTGGGTGCCAGGCAGGCAAGCCCTTGTCTGTGGCGGCCGATGCCCCGAAGTTGAGCGCCCCATCGTCCCCCGTCGTTTCTGGAGGCTGTTATGGACACGCTCAGTTGTTGTCTCGTCGGTTACGGCGGCATCGCCGAATTCCACGCCGAAGCCTGCGCGCAGATCGACGACGTGCGTCTGCTTTCTGTTATGGGGCGACGGGCCGAGCCGACGCAGGAATTTGCCGAACGCAACGGCTTTGAACGTCATACGACATCGCTGGCCGAAGCCCTCGGTGACGATGAACTGGACGCCGTCATCCTCGCCTCGCCGAGTGAGCTGCATTACGAGCAGGCTCTGGCCTGCCTCGACGCCGGCAAACACGTGCTGGTGGAGATCCCCCTGGCCCTGTCCCTCTCCCAGGCGCAGGGCATTGCCGATCGCGCCCGTGACGTCGGCCGCAGCGTCATGGTCGCCCACACGCGCCGCTTTGATGATGTGGGCCGTTTCGTCCACGACTTCCTCGCCTCCGGCAAGGCGGGCCGCATCTATCAGCAGCAGTCCTTCAGCTTCGCCTTCCGTCACGAAAACGTCGGCTGGACCGGGTACCGGCGCAGTTGGGTGGACGACGTCGTCTTTCACCACGGCTGCCATCTCGTCGACTTTTCACTGTGGACGATTGGTGCGCCGGTGCGGCGCGTGCGCGGCGAACTGGCGCCGAAGATGGCACTCAATGACACCTGTATGGATGTGAGCCTCGTGCTGCGTTTCGACAACGAGGCGATGGCCACCATCAGTCTGTCCTACAACGCGCCGCAGAGGGCCAGCGGCAACCGCTACATCTGTGAGAAGGGCGTCCTGGAACTGGCAGGCAACACGGTTCGTTTCGCCGGCGAGACCGTCTTCGAGACGCCGCAGAATCCCGAATCCGGCGTACTGGTGCAGAACCGTGAGTTCTTCGACGCCATTCGAGAAAACCGTCAGCCATCGTGCAACGCCGAGGCTGGCGTGCGCGCCCTGGCTCCTCTGCAGGCCGTCTACGAGCAGATGATGGAACTGGAAGGCGACGCGAAATACCGGCGACGGTGGCAATGAGCAGAAGACCCCATACCATGGTCCGGACCCTGGCCCCAGTCCTGGCACTGGCACTGCTGCTGGTCGCCTGCGGCGGCAGCGACCAACCGGCAGTGGAAGTCCGGACCCTCGATGCCTGGACCCCCCTTGCCGTGTCCAGCTACGCCATCGAGGGCAAGCGGGATGGCCAGATCACCCGCGCCGTCGCCACCTTCGGCCTGGCGTCGGGCACACACCTGATTGCCGAGTTCGAGATCTCCTACAATCCGCAGCCCGTCCTCAGCGCCGGCCGCTGGCGTTACGACGGCGAGCCGCCGGGCCAGGGCCGACTCGTGGAGCGCTCCATGAAGTTCTTTGGTGGCCAGGGCGAAGGTCCCAGTCTTGGCGGCCACTTTCGGCTGGATCAGGAGGATGAAGCCCGCTTCCGCATCTTCCTGCCCTTGCAGCCGGTGAGCCAGCCCCGGTGGCAGAAACCCGATCCGCGTTAGTCCCGTTTCTGTAACAACACGAGCATGCTTGTCGCCTCTGGTGCATTGTCGAAGGGCTGGTTGAGATCCATCTCTCCGTGCCAGGCGACGACTTCAAGACTGCCACTGCGATCGGCGATCAGCTGGATCTCCGGAGCCGAATAGATGTGCTCGGACGCTTCGTCGGTATAGGTGGTCAAGGTGCCATTCTTGCGCACGTGCAGGTCGAGACGGACCTGCGCCGTGCCGGTGATGGGATCGAAGACGGGATGATTGGCGCCGACAACAAACTCGACCTCGGTGCCGTCGCGTTGTCCACGATGCGTGTGTACGCCATAGTGGAAATAGGAGCAGGCACGAGGATGGATACACTCGATCACGTACAGACCCCGTGGGGTAAGATTGGCGGCGACGGCGCGGAAATGCGCCGTCAGATCTTCCGGCGTGAGCAGTGCGTCGATGCCGTCGTAGACGCAGAATGCGACGTCCACCGGCGCCGACAGGGCAAAGTCACACATGTCGCCCACGACCCATTCGACGTCGACCCCGTCCCGGGCGCCGGCGTCGGCGGCAAATTCGATCATCTCCGGTCGCAGATCGAGGCCGACAGCGCGCATCCCGGCGCGAGCGCCAGCCCGGGCGTGGTATCCGGGGCCACAGCAGATATCCAGTATGGAGTTGAGTTCGCCACCGTTGTGCCGCTTGTAGGCGGCCCGTGCAAACTCGATCTGCGGGCTGACGTCCCGATCGAAAACGATGTCATAGTACGTCGCCCGTTCATATATCTTGGTGTGGCGCGCCACGTCGGTCTTTCTCCGGCTCCGGGCCGGGGTTTGATCCACATACGAAAAAAACCGCGCTCACGAAGCGGAAGAGCTTCGACGGCGCGGCGCTGGACCTGGGTGCCTGCTGTGGGCCAGATCGTTCCGGCGATGCAGGACTTGGGCCAGTTCGGCACGTCAGATGATATGAATTCTGTAGCGAATTACAATGGAACTTTTCTGCGCAGCGCAATACACCGGATTGAGGAGGCAATGGCAGGTGGGTACTGAATACGGAACGCTCCGTGCAGACCAGGTCCGGCAGTTCCTGGATCATGGATACCTGGTCGTGAAGGGGTGTGTGGAGCGGGACCTGGCGCAACGCTGGACGGACCGGGCCTGGCAGAGACTGGGGTACGACGCGCAGGATCCGACGTCGTGGGAGAAGGATATCGTCTGGATGTATCCGGAAAGCCGCTTGCCCGTACAACAGGTCTCGCCCCGGGCCTGGCAGGCGATCTGTGCTGTTGTCGGCGGTGAGGATCGGGTGGAAGACAGAGTGTTGGCCGTGGAGGGCCATTTCTCGACCATCAACAGCTTCCAGTGGTCCGACGCCTTCATCGTCAATCTCCATCGCGGCGCCGATACGCCCTGGCAGGCACCATCCGCCCGCAGCGGCGGGTGGCACAAGGATGGAGCGTTTTTCCGCCACTTCCTGACCAGTCGGGAGCAGGCACTGCTCACCGTCCTGCTGTGGTCCGATGTCGCCCACCAGGGTGGTGGCACCTTCATCGCCACCGATTCCGTAGGTCACATGGCCCGCTTTCTGGCCGACCATCCGGAAGGCGTGGCACCGGCTGACATCCCCTGTCAGGCCATCGTTGAGCAGTGTAGCGAGTTTGTCGAGATCACCGGCGACACAGGTGATTTCATCATCCTGCACCCCTTCATGCTGCACGCGTCGTCGCAGAATGTGCTGGGTATTCCGCGCTTCATGAGCAATCCGCCGATCGTGCTGAAGGAGCCCCTGCAACTGAATCGGCCCGATCCGGCGGACTTCTCTCTGCTGGAGCGGGCGACGCTGCACCAGCTGGGTGTCGAGCGCCTGGACTTCCGTCCTACGGCGCCGTACGAAGCTTTCTGGTCGGAGGTCGATCCCGGCGCCTGAGCCGGCGGGGGGTATCTCGCCCTCAGGCGTTGCCCCGCTTACCGGATACGCGCCCGCCCTTGGCCTGCAGATGGCCGATCATCTCCCGGCGCCCGCGATCCATGGCATAATCGAGCGGGGTCCAGTCGTTACCGGCAGCAGAATTGATATCAGCACGAAACCAGCAAGTGTCAGTCGCGCAGAGTCGTCGCCGCCGCCAGACAGCGCTCACCGATGGTGTGCGCGCCGAGTTGGTTGAGCGTCTTGCCCGCAAACTCCAGCCCGAGGATCTCGTGCTGCCAGAAAAGCCCTGCCTCGGGTCCCAGTTCATCGGAGAACCGATTCCACAACTCGTTTGACTCTGCAACACGCCCTTCCCGCAGAAGCAGTTCGCAGCGCAACAGCGTTGGGAGCTTGTGCTGGGGCCAGTTGCGTGTTGCTGCATCGAGGTGTCGTCTGCTCGTCTCCATGTCACCCGTATGCAGCGCCCGCGACGCACACAGCAGGTCCGTATCCAGAGAGGTCGGGGCCGAACGCAGTCGTGAGATCCACTCGGAGGAGAGCCTCTGCAGGTCGGCATCCGTACGGCGCAGGACCGTTACCCGCGGATGGTCGAAACCATCGAAGGAAGGGTCCGTGGAGCGGAAATTGAGTGCCAACGGGCCAAGACCGGGTCCCTGGTCAACATCGGCGACGATCTCGAAGCCGGCTTGCCCGGCGTAGAGCTGCTGGTAGAAGCCCGCCTCAACGGGATACTCTGCGGCAACTGCGGCGAAGTGGCGGGCGCGGGCGACGTCAACAATGACAACGCCGTCGACGCTTTCCAGCCAGCTGTAGGCCATGTGGACCTTATCGGCCGCAAGCAGGAATGCATTGAGATTGAACATCAGCCCCAGAGGGTCCGGCTTCCAGACGAAATCATCGCCGCTGGTGAGCGCGACCATCTGCACCCCTGTCTGTTCATAGCCCAGACGCGCACCCGGCGCAAAGAGGCCTCGCGTGTGATCCAGGGCGACCAGGCGTGGATCGGTCTGCCCGAAGACTCGCGCATAACTGGCCGCGTAGAGGGCGCCGGTGGCCAGGCAGATGACGACCATGGTCAGGGCAAGGCGCCGCGCCGAAGTCTGCCGGTATCTTCCGTGCCGCGCACCAGCAGAGCGCCGGCAGAGATGCAAAGGAAGGGAATGATCGGGGTCAGATAGCGGATGTTTTTCGCTTCGAGACGGCCAATGAGCAGCACGAAAGTCAGGACAAAAGCCAGGCAAATCAGATCGCCTGTACGACGCCTGAAGGCGAACCAGACCAGTCCTGCCAGACCGGTGATCTGCAGTCCTGGCCCTGTCGCATGTAGCAGCAGGTTGGTCAGGTGGAACCAGTAGGGCGTCTGGGCTGAGTCGTACAGGGTCCAGATGCGAGGCAGCTCTCCCGTGGCGATCGCGGCGGCGTTGCGCAGGTTGCCGACACCACCGTGGCCTAGGTAGAGCTGCGGATCCAGAAGCATGTAGGGCTGCAGACAGAACAGAACTGCCAGTGCGGTGCCGCCCGCCAGGGCACAGCGCGTGACGGTGCGACGCAGATGGGTTCCGCGGGACAGTGCCTGCGCAGTGGTGCTGCGTGTTGCCAGGACTGCAGCGCAGAGTACGGGGGCCATCAGGATCAGCCCATTGATGCGGAGACCGGCCGCAAGTCCGACGATGGCGCCGGAAGCGAACCAGTCTCGCCAGTGATCATGCTCGAGTGCCCGCAGACACAGAAGAATGGCAAGGAGTGCGACAGTTGAAAACAGGCTGTCTACCGTGTAGTAGTGCGCCTGTTGTACCGATAACGTGGCCACTGCCAGCAGTGCAGCTGCGAGCAGTCCCACACGCCGATCCCCCAGCCGGCACCCGAGGATCCAGGTGAGTACTACCGCAGCCAGTCCTGCGGTAGCCGACAGGGCCCGGCAGAGGATGAAAGTGTCACGAGGGTGGTTCTCGTCAAAAAGATCGATCGATAACACCTGTGCTACGGGCCACGTCACCCAGGGCAGGTACAGCGACAAGGTTCCATATCCGGATAGGGTCGGCCGCAGAGATTCGGCCAGTTGACTGGATGCGTGTATCAGGGTCTTCTCATCCGGTTGCATCGCATGGAAACGCCCGTCCTCTGGATTCGTGCCCCAGTCCAGGTGCCAGAAGCGCAGCGTAGCACCCACCAGCAGGATCAACACGAGCTGTAGGTGTTGGTGTCGGATCATCCAGTTTGCGGGATTTCGAAAGTTGAGCTTCACCGTTTGTTCGCAGGCAACCAGTTTCGCTTCCGTCCGGGATTTTGTGCCAGGCGGAAGATAGGCGCCCCTCTGATTCTCCCCACAACAAAGTGGGGGCTGATGTGCTCGCCGCCGCTTTTCTTGACCCGGTTTCATTTGTCCGATATACTGTACAAACGTTCACCTATAACAACGTTTGCGCATGGACCTCGCCTGCTTCCATATCCCCCACTTTGCTGCCTGGGCCCTGGCCCAGCGCTGGCATGATGACGATCCCAAGAATGGGGATGGCGATCCCAAGAATGGGGATGGCGATCCCAAAAATGGGGTCGATACCGCCATAGCCGCCTGCGCCCATGGCCGGGTGCTGGCCTGCACACCGGCCTTGCGCAGCACCATTGCCATTGGTGACCCGGTGGATCGGGCCCGTCGTCTGGCGCCACAGGCGCAGTTTCTGTTGCGCGACCCGGCAGTGGAAAAGGCCTTGTGGGATCACGTTCTTTTCCGACTGTACGATCTCACGCCCCAGGTCCAGCCCATCCCTGATCCCCTCGCCTCCAGCCTGCGACCGGGGCGGCGCAAACACAGCGGCTCCGGTTGTCTGTACGAAGCACCCGCCACAGGGATCTGGGACAACGGCGCCTGGGCAATGCTACAGGGCCCCGACCACAGTCGGTTGCCAACTCTTGCGGCTGATATGGGGGCCTGCGTCGGCATCTCCTCGGCCCGCTCCTGGGCGCTGCTGGCCGCAGCCTACAGCCATGCTGGAATGACCGGTTCGAAGACCGGTTCAACGTCCGTCCCCGCCCACATGATCCCCGCCTTTCTGCGCCAGGCGCCGGTGGCCCTGCTCGAAACGCTGCGCTTTGATCCGGACCTGATCGAACGTCTCGGTCTGTTCGGCATGCGCGCCATACATCACGCCATTCACCTCACCCGCCGGCAACTGCAGGCCCAGTTCGGCCAGGAGGGGGTGCGGCTCTTCGACTTGCTCCATCCCTCCAACACCGAACCACCTGTCACCCACTTCGATCCCTGCGTGCTGAGCACCTCCCACGATTTCGACTGGCCCGTTTTTGAGCCCGGCGAACTGCAGCCCGTACTCCATCATCTGCTGGCGCAGTTGCTCACGCGCTTCGACGGTCGATGTGCCCGTCACCTCGAGATCTCCCTGCACGGTCGCCGGGCCCACGATCGTACCGCCAGCCGCATCCTCAAGGAGCCGACGGCACATTTTGATGTGCTGCGAAACGCCGCCGACACCCTGCTGCATCTGGCGCTGACGGGCAACACCGCCGACAACACCGTCGGCACCCGGCAGATCCCCGCCGGCCGCAGCGTCCACCGCCTGAGCATCACCTGCAGCGGCCTCACCGAACTCCCCGGTCAGCAGAGCCAGCTGTTTGCCCAACGCACCGCGCTGTTGCCGGCCCTCGTGCGTTCCATGGAATCACGTTTCCCCGGAAAACTCACGCGCCCCGTGCGCGCCCATGCAGATCCCTTCTTCCCCGAGGAGGAGTACCGCTTCGAACCAGTGGCCCGGTGATTTACGGCCCACGCAACTGCATGAATGTCACCATGAAATCGTACCACGAACCGATCGATGTCGCTGTTGGCGACGATGGCCTGCCGCGTACGTGGCGTTGGCGCAAATCCGTCTGGCGTGTGTTGCGCATCCTCGATCGCTGGGTGCTGCAATCGCGCTGGTGGACGAGGGAGTGTGCCGAAAAGCGTGCCTACCTGCTCGTCGAGGCGGTGCCTGAAACACGTGCCGAATCGTACAGCTGTGCCGTGGAAATTTACCTGAAGGGGGATGGAGATGCCTGGATTCTGGCTCGCATCCTCCACTGACGCCACACGCCTTTCATGTTCGTACACCTGCATACCCGCAGCTGGTTCAGCTTTCGTGCGGGCGGCTCCGGCCCGGTCGATCTTGTGCAGCGCGCCGCCCACCTTGGACAACCGGCACTGGCCCTCACGGACCGTCATGGCGTCTACGGCACCGTGCGCTTCCAGAAGGCTTGTCGCGACGCGGGTGTTCATGCCGTACTCGGCGCCGAGGTCCTTGTCGACGACGCCCCCCTCGTGCTGCTGGCACGTGACGCCGGTGGCTACCGCGATCTGTGTCAGTTGCTGACCCGGGCACATCTGGCCGCTGCCGGGATCGCCCTGCTCGACGATGGTCAGATGCCCCCCGACACGTCAGACCCGTTGCCCACCGATCAGCGCGCCGTGCCCTCCGTCCCCCTCGCGGATCTGGCAACCCTCTCGGCCCGTCTGCTCTGTCTGACGGGGGGCCGCGACGGACATCTGTGGCACTGCCTGGCACACCGGCGCTACAAGGCGGCGCAACACTGGCTTGGTACGCTGCACGATGTTTTTGGTGATACCCTGTATGTCGAACTCACCCACGGCCTGCTGCCCGAGGATGGTCGTGTCGCCCTGCGCCTGCATGATCTGGCCACCGCCGAGGGTGTCCCGCCGGTCGTGACCAATGACGTGCGTTTTGCCACGCCCCTGCATTGGCAGCGCTACGATCTGCTGACCTGCATGCGCCTCAACCATCCCGTCGCCGGGCCTCACCCGCAACGACCACGCAACGCCGAGGCGTATCTCAAGTCTGCCGCCCAATTGCAGCGCCTGCTGCCCTTCTGTCCCGACGCTTTCGAACGCACCGGCGAAGTTGCCGAGCGCTGTCGTGTGGATCTGGTCCCCGAGTACATCACGCCGCCATCGGCGAACCTGCCCGAGGGCATCACCGCCAACAAGCTGCTCGTCGATCTGTGCGGCGCCGGTCTGAACCGTCTCTATCAGCCTGCAGGTCAGGCCGCCGCGCGGGCCCAGTTGCACAAGGAACTGGACGTCATCTGTGGTCTTGAACTGGAAGAGTTTTTCCTCGTTGTGCGCGAGGTCGTCGTCGAAGCCAAGTCCCGTGGCATTCGCTGCGCGGGACGTGGCTCGGCGGCCAACAGCATCGTTGCCTACCTGCTCGGCATCACCGCCGTCGATCCGATCCGGCACAATCTGTTGTTCGAACGGTTCCTGCATGGCGGCCGCAAAGGCACGCCGGACATCGACGTCGACTTCGATTCGGACCGGCGCGACGAAGTCATCAGCTGGATGGAGCAGCGCTTCGGTATCGAGCAGACGGCCATGACGGCAACCCTCATCACCTACAAGCTGCGCCTCGCCCTGCGCGACGTCGCCAAGGCTCTGGGCTGGCCCATGACAAAGGTCGATCAACTGTCACAGTCGGTGCCCTCCGGTCAGGCGCGTGATGTCGCGGAACATCGCGGGCCGATCATGAAGGTCCTTGGAACGTCGCCGCTGACAGAGCTTCTACTGCAGCGGGTCGCCGATCTGCATCTGTGTCCACGCCATCTGGGTCTGCACTCCGGTGGCATGATCCTGTCGCGCAAGGCGCTGTCACACTTCACCCCCGTGCAGGTGTCGGCCAATGGTGTCAAAGTGGTGCAGTTCGACAAGGATGATGTCGAAGCCATGGGCCTGGTGAAGCTCGATGTCCTCGGCCTGCGCATGATGGCCTGTCTCAGCGAAGGTGCCAGTCTGGCGCAGCGGCACGAGGGCGTCGACATCGACTTCGACGGTATGCCCCTGGATGACAACAAGGTCTACCAGCTGATCTGCAGCGGCGCCACTGTGGGCATGTTCCAGATCGAGTCGCAGGGACAGATGCATCTGATCGCCAGGAACCAGCCCGAGACCTTCGATGATCTCGTCGCCGAAGTGGCCCTGTTCCGCCCCGGCCCCCTGCAGAGCGGCATGGTGCATCCCTTCATTCGCCGCCGCCGTGGCTGGGACCCCGTCGTCTACGAACACCCCAGCCTCGAACCGATCCTGCGTGACACATACGGCATCATCCTGTTCCAGGAGCAGATCCTCGATGTGGCACACCGCTTCGCCGGCATGTCCCTGGCGGCAGCCGACGACTTCCGCTCCCTCATGTCCAAAGTGCATGACCCGGTGCGTATGCAGGAAATGGGCGTGCTCTTCATCGCCGGCGCCATGGAACGCGGCATACCGCAGGCCATTGCCGAGTCCGTTTTCGAAAACGTCTCGCACTTCATCGGCTACGGCTTCTGTCGCTCCCATGCCGCCGCCTTTGCGCAGACCGTCTACCACTCGGCGTGGATGAAGCGCTACCACCCGGCGGCCCACATGGCGGCCTTCATGCAGCACCGACCCGGCTTCTACAACCTGATGACCCTGGAAGAAGAGGCGCGGCGCTTCGGTGTGCCCGTGCTCCTGCCCCACATCAACCACTCGGGCACACGCTACGATCTGACCCGTGACAGGGCCGGGGTCCTTGCCATCCGCAAACCACTGACCGCGGTCAAAGGGCTGTCCGACGAAGTGGCGGAACAGATCGTCTGGGCACGAATGGCAGGTCCTTTTACTTCCGTAGAAGGCGACCCGCGTATTTCTGGATCGCAAGGTGCTCGACGCCCTGGCTCGGTCCGGAGCCCTGGATGTGGTCGCCGGCAATTCACGTGATGCCCTGTGGCAGGCCGGTGTTGTCGCCAACCGCCTGGCGTCGGCCACCCATGCAGATACATCCACCCTTTTCAACATGCCCCTCATCCTGCCCGAGGACCTGCCCGAACTGCAGGCGCTGACCTCGGCCGAACGGCTGTCCTGGGACTACAAAACCCACGGCGCCGGACGCACCCACCCCATCTGTCTGGCGCGCCGGCAACTCACCGACCTGCACATCCAGCCCATCGACGCCTGCTTCCGCTTTGTACCCCTAGACCTGGTCCAACCCGCCGCGGCACCGGAGGAATCACTGCGCACAAGTCCTCACCGCCCTTTGGTGAGGACTTGAGGCGCCAGGATGGCGCCATGATCACCATCGCCGGTGTCGTCATCATGCGTCAACGTCCACCTACAGCAAAAGGTTTCATGTTCATCACCCTCGAAGATGAAACCGGATTCCTGCAGTGTGTCGTGCGACCCAAACTGTACAAGCAGTACTACGACACCCTCATTCAACCCTCCATCATTTTTCGCGGCCAACTGCAGGCCACCGGCGGTTGGCGCGGCATCATCGTGCACGAAGCCTGGCCCCTGGAAGGTGTCTTCGGCGGCTACTCCGGGTTCCCCTCTGCCTCCGGCGGTCAGGACCATCTCGACGACGGTGCTGATGTGGTCCTCACCGGCAAGGCCTTCGGCGATTCAGCTGCTGCCATCCCTCCCGACCCCGACACCGTACGAAAGGTGGGTTGATCCCACATGCTGCTACATCCCGCCTCGCAACAACCCAACCCGCCAGCCAAGAAGGGCCGCGCTGCCGGTTACAACACGCCCAATCGTTTCGAGCCGCTGCATCTGGAGCCCGATGCACTGGAACTCGATGACGAAGACTACAGGGATAAGGTGCCCACCCAGTTTCTCGTGGATTCGTCGAAATCCATCCTGGCAGAAAACAACAGCCCCGATGTCGGTTTCCGTTACAGCCTCAATCCGTACAGAGGTTGTGAGCATGGGTGTAGTTACTGCTTTGCACGGCCCACCCACGAATACCTCGGCTTCTCCGCCGGTCTCGACTTCGAAACCCGCATCGTCGTCAAGGAGAATGCACCCGACCTGCTGCGCGACACCTTCCGCAAGAAATCATGGGAGCCACAGGTCGTGGCCCTCTCCGGCAATACGGACTGTTACCAACCCGTGGAGCGGCGACTGGCGATCACCCGCAAGTGCCTCGAAGTCTTTCTCGAGTTCCGCAACCCCGTCACCATCATCACCAAGAACGCCCTCATCACCCGTGACCTCGACATCCTGCAGCAACTGGCGGCGCGCAACCTGGTCCATGTCACTTTGTCCATCACCAGCCTCAAGCGGCCCCTGACAGCGATAATGGAACCGCGCACATCTCGCCCCGAGCAGCGCCTCGCCACCATCGCCGCTCTGCACGAAGCGGGCATTCCCGTGGGTGTCAATGTCGCGCCGCTGATCCCCGGCCTCAATGATGAAGAGGTACCCAACATCCTTGAGGCCGCCGCCGCCCGAGGCGCGCAATGGGCCCACTACATCATGGTGCGTCTGCCGGGGACGGTGAAGCCGCTTTTCATCGACTGGCTGCAGCGCAACATGCCGGACCGGGCTGGCAAGATCATCGGGCGGATCGAGTCCGTACGAGATGGGGAACTGTCCGATCCGCGCTTCGGCAGCCGCATGCACGGCGAGGGTCAACTTGCCGAAGTCGTCGCCAGTTTCTTCCATCTGTCCCGACGACGGTATCGGCTCGAGAACCGGCACCATGATCTGGCGCTCCATCACTTCCGCCGCACGGGGCACAATCAACTGAATCTGTTCGATTCATTGTAGCCCCCGGCTCACATGGGTGGTGCAGTCGGACTACAGCTGAGGATCAGCTCCTGGCCCGCCGCAGAGACTGCAAACTGTTGCCCGGCAACAGCAACCGTGTGATCACAGTGCATTGGCACATGGATTGATAGGTGATGTGCAGCCGCGTCGCAGTCTGCATCTCAAGGAGATCACATGCACCCGATCACGCCATTTCCCTTGCACAAACCCCACGGCAGGTCCCACAGCCAGATCGTTGAGCTCTACCAGGACGAGACAACAACGACAGCTGCCGAGCCGGATACATCCGTTGTCAAGATGTTGAATGATGTAAATGCCGAAGACACCTTTCCCTGACACCTACTTCGTTGCCACAGACCTCGGTGGTGCGTTTCGAGGCGTCGTGGCTGGCATGATCCACGCAGGGCAGGCCATCGGCAGCGCGATCGACAGCGTCGGTCAATCACTGAACGGCGGCAGTAGCAGTGGCAGCGGCACTCGCAGTGGTGGTGGCGCTACTGGCTACACGAACAACCCGCCTTCCAGCTGACACCACTCCCTCCCTACTCAAACCCATAGCCCCCATGCAGATTGCGGCTCGGCCTATCGTGAACACACTAGAGCCTGTTGCACGAATCGTTGTTTGAGGGATTGAAGGGGGCACGTGGTTTTGCTAGTTGCTGTAAT
>JAQCJA010000475.1 GCA_027593305.1 bacterium | reverse complement strand
TGCGCTTGTGCGTGTTGATTTTATGCCGCTTTCTCTTCTTTCCACACGGCATCTTTTTCAGCTCCTGTGGGGCTTCCGTCGATCTCGACGCGTGCCCTCAATTCTTTGGATGGTTTGAAGACGGGCGCTCGACGTCGTGAAATCTTGACTTCGGCACCCGTACGTGGGTTCCTGCCAGTTCGAGGGGCACGGCTGACGGACTTGAAGGTTCCGAAACCGCGAATCTCGATGTGTTCACCCCGTTGCAGGGCTTCGATTACGGCCTCGATGAATCCATCAACTACGGCCGCAGTATCGGTCTTTGTCAGCCCCGTCCCTTGGGCGATATTTCGGACGATGTCAGCCTTCGTCAAGGCCCGTCTCCCTCTCGCTCGCTTCGGGGTCTCATCCCGCGCAACTAGGAGTGCGGGAGCAGCAAAACCGCCGCTTTGTCAATCGGTCGTTTCCGCTTGTGTAGCAGACGCTTACGAGCGTCCGAAAGGCCCTGTTTTGAACAGGGGACGAGTATACGGAACACCCCTGAGGTTGTCAAGAAGTCAGCTCTTTGCGCGGCCCCAGGACGGCTCGCTGCGGGCATCCGGGACGTCAATCCAGCGCACCAGGCTTGAGCACGAACACCTCTTCCAGACCCCAGAAATCGACTTCAGACTCCAGCACAACCTGCTTGAACAAGGGTTCCTGCTCTTCCATGGCAACATCTGTAACCACGCCGATCGTGATCCCCTTGGGATAGCGCCCACCCATACCCGAAGACACAACCAGATCGCCCTTGCGGACGTCTTTGCTGGCGTCCACATATTCAAGCAGAAACCGGTTCCCGGCCATGGGTGAGACAATTCCGTGAGCTCTGCTTCCCTGAACCACGGCACTGACACGCGTATCAAGAATCAGGCGCACCACTGAACTGTTCTGATCGACCTCCTTGATATGCCCCACGAGGCCCGCCGGGGTTACCACAGGCCAATCAGGCTGCAAGCCCAGGTCACGGCCGGCATTGATCACAAGCACGTCGAACATCTGATCCGGGTCGCGGCCGATCACTTCGGCCGGAATCACCTCGCCCGCAGGATTTCGCTGCCGAAACTGCAAGGCCTCGCGAAGTCGCCGATTCTCAGCCGCCGCCTCGCGCAAATGCATGTTCTCGAGGGCGAGGGCCACATTCTGGGTCAGCAGATGTTGCGACAGTTGCTCACCTCTGGCGACACGAATGACACGGGAAAACACCCACTGCCCGGTGGACCATGCGAAGGAACGTAACTGCCCCGCAACAGCCTCCTGACGCTCCCCCGGTAACCCAAGCAGAGTGAGGGCAGCCATTACGCACAGGCCGATGGCGATGAAATTGTTGCGCTGAACCAAGGGATGCGCCGCCAGTTTCCAGCGGCGCCAGCTTTTCTCAGTAGAGGACCTTCTGGTAGCGCTCGAACTCGTCCAGGATGCGCGCGTTGCCGCGAACGACTGCTGACAGAGGATCTTCGCTGTCCAGATATGTGGGTAGACTGGTTGCTTCGATCAGTCGCTCGCGCATTCCACGCAGTTTGCCACCACCACCAGAGAGCACCATGCCGCGATCCAGGATGTCGGCAGCAAGTTCGGGTGGTGTGCGCTCAAGACCGCGACGCACGCCTGCCACGATCTGTGCCACCGGATCGGCCAAAGCCTCGCGGATCTCGCGCGAATCGACCATCAATGTCTTCGGGATCGCTGCAACGAGATCTCGCCCACGCACCGGCGCCTCCTCCTCGGGGTCCAGAGGCATGGCAGAGCCGATCTGAAACTTGAGCTGTTCGGAGTTTCTCGGGCCGATCAGCAGGTTGTATTTCTTGCGCATCCACTCCGTTATGGCACGGTCCATTTCGTCACCGGCGACGCGAATCGACTCGGCCGTAACGATACCGGACAGAGCGATCACGGCGATCTCGGTGGTGCCGCCCCCGATATCGATGACCATCGATCCCACTGCCTGTTCGACGGGCAGGCCAATGCCGATGGCTGCGGCCATCGGCTCGCTGACGAGGAAGACCTCGCGTGCGCCGACACGCTCACACGAATTGCGCACGGCACGCTTCTCAACTTCAGTGCTGCCCGAGGGGACCGAAACGACAATCCGCGGGCGCACGAAGAGCTTGTTCTTCTGCACTTTGCGGATGAAGTACCGAATCATTTCCTCGGTGACCTCAAAGTCGGCGATGACGCCATCTTTGAGAGGGCGTATGGTCTCGATTTCCGAGTTTTCGCGCCCCATCATCTCCTTGGCCTCCATGCCCACAGCGATGATTTTCTTGGTCATCACGTGGCGAGCCACAATCGATGGTTCATTCAGTACAATGCCCTCACCCTTTACATAAATGAGGGTATTGGCGGTGCCGAGATCGATACCGATGTCGTTGGAGAAAAAACGTGACAGGAATGCCATCTACTCGCCCTTCGCGCGGCACGCAGATCGGTGCCGAACATGTCCATTGTGCCAGTGTCTACGTGCGTGTGCCGGCGGCTATTTGCGCTTTTCCTGCGCCTGCTGCAGCCAGGATTTCAACATCTTTGCCGCTTCCTCACTCCGGTCTGTCAGCAGATGCTTGAAGCGGGCCATGCGGACCTCGCGAGACTCGGCGTCGTCCTTTTTTGAAGATTTTTCTTCGGCCATGACTCCTCCTCCACCTCAGATTCCGGGGCGGCCAAAAGATAACGGTGCCTTCCATGTCCTGTCCACCCGCTCAGACTTTCGTGCCTACTGAGCTAACCGTATATTCTTGAAGGGTATACAGGACCCGACAGGTTACGTGGCACAATCGATCCGGAGGCAGTCAGACAAACATGAACAGAGCGGCCAAGAACGTGCTGCGCAAACTGGGCACGGACATAGATCTTGATGAGGAACGTCAGCAGTTGACCGCTGAGGAAGCAGAAGAGGCCCAGCAGCGGCAGTTGGCAAACGAGGCCCAGCGGACAGCGGAGCGCAACCGTGAAGCCGGCATCTCTTCGATCCCGGAGGAAATGCGATCGGAGTCCGAGAAACGCCACGACCAGTATCGGCGTCGGCAAGCCATGGATGGACGCAGTCCCAGTGCCGCTGAACGATTGCCGATCATGACGGCTGCTCAGCGGAAGGCTCGGGACAAAGACCGACCCAAGTACCATGCGACAGAGTTCGAAGGTCCAATTGAGAAGCTCATTGAGAAATACCCTGACATGGCCGAAGTGCAGCGTCATCTGACCCTTGGTCAATCGATGAAATACGAATTCACCGACGACGGCCGTGTCCTGGACCGGGAAGGAACCCTCATCTTCGACGGTGAAAGGATCGTCTCATCAAAGAAGTGAAGCTCTTTTTCCGACGGCCTGCGACTTCCCTCATCTGCAGTCTGGTGGCAGCCTTCCTGCTGGCCGCTTGTGCCCTATCCAGTGACGAACCTGCGGCCGACGCAACCTCTGCAGAGTTACTTGCCTGGGCAGACGCTCAGGCCGACCAGCACCAGTTGCAAAAGGCTACCTCCGGATATCGACGGGTCCTGCAACGGGACAGCCTGGCGGTATCGGCGCTGCTGGGACTGGCCGCAGTTTATCAGGAGCAGGAACAAAGCGAACCTGCCGATCGCTATCGCAGACGGGCCTTCCATGTGCGCTACCAACAGGGACTCGACTGGATCGAGGCGGGGGCAGCCGACAGCGCTCGCGGGGCTCTGGAATCTGCGAGCCGCATCATTCCGCGACACCCTCTGGCCCACCTTCGTCTCGGAGAACTGGCGCAACTCGCAGGGCAACCGGATTCTGCGATTTTCCACTTCGAAAAGGCGGTCGAAGCCAATCCGCACTATGCCGAGAGCCTGATCATTCTCGGGCAGGCCTACGCCGCGGCGCAGCGCAGAGAGGACGCCCAAAGCGCCTTCGAACGCGCGATCAAGGCCAACATCAATGCCCTTGACGCGTACCTCGGATTGGGCCGCATCTTCAGTGACAGGAGTGAATGGGCCGTTGCTGCGGCACAGTTCGAGAAGGCTCTCCTCATTAACCCAAAGTCCGTGCCTGCATTGGAGGGCCTGGACCAGGTACGGTCCCATCTGCA
>JAQCJA010000474.1 GCA_027593305.1 bacterium | reverse complement strand
AACGGCAAGCAGACGCCGCCAACGTGACTCCGCCGCGGCATAGTCTTTCAACTGGAAGGCGACGCCCCCCGCGTGATAGAGAGCATCACCGTGATCCGGGTTCAGCACCAGCGCCGAATCGTACGACGCACGCGCCGCCACCACATCACCGGCGACGCGCAGTGTCGTCGCCTGACGAAAGACCCGCCAGAACTCGACAACCCTCTGGCGCTCCGCTGTAGCGACGGATACAGCCGCCTCGGATGCGGGTGTTGCCGCAGGTTCCCCACAAGCGACGAAGGTGCTGCAGAGCATCGCAGCACCTGCCATCCAGCTGCCTCCGCGCCCGCGGCACGTGTTCACGGTCGCGCCACCAGCAAACGGCGATCAACACCGGGCTTCACCAGGCTCAAACGGACCCCGTCAGGCCAGAAGACTTCCAGCGTATCCGCCTGATCGGCAGCGCCGAGACCGAAATACTCTTCGCCGAGCGCGTCCTGACTCAGATAGGACGAGCCTGTGCCAACCTGACGGGTCCACGATCGGTCGCCGGCAACCAGGCGGATACGGGACCCCAACCAACGGCCCCGATCTTCTGCCACGGCAGCGACGGTCAGCCAGTGCTGTGTGTGGCCCTCGTGTCGCAGCAGCACCCCACGGCCACCATTGACGTTGATGAAAGCATCGACATCACCATCCCCGTCGTAATCGGCCACAGCCAGACCACGACCGACAACGGCGCGCTGCAGTACGTCCCCCGCTGCGGCACCGACGTCGAAGAAGCCATCACGGTTGCCACCATTCCAGAACAGCAACGGGCGCATGGGCACCAGTTGCGTCGGCCTGTCGGCCCGCTCGAATGTGCTGCCATTGGCGATGAGCAGATCCAGGCGGCCATCGGCATCGTAGTCGAGGAATGCCGTACCCCAGCCGACATAGTCCAGGGCAATCTGCCCGAGGCCCAACTGGTCGGCCGCGTCCATGAAGCGCAGCGTCCCGGCAACCCCGGCCTCGTGAAAATCCCCTGACATGTTGCTGAACAGGGCGTTTTCCTGCGCGATCCAGTGCGTGATGAACAGATCCTCGTCGCCATCATTGTCCCAGTCGCCCGCTGCCAGACCCATGGCCCCACGGTAGTCGGCCACCCAGGCTGCGTGACTGACGTCGGCGAAGGTGCCGCCCCCACCATTACGCAGGAGCACGTTATCGGAGAGATCATTGGCGACGTACAGATCGAGCCGACCGTCGTTGTCAAAGTCAGCAAAGGTCGCTGACAGGGATCGCCCGGCGGGATTGTCCACACCGGCCGCAACGGCGATCTCGGTGAATCGGCGTCCGCCATCATTGCGCCACAAGGCGTTGGCCTGCGGCGCAAAGGTGGACGGATTCAGTGACGCGGGAATGGTTGTGTTGTACTGATGACTCTGCGACTGGCGCAGGGCCGGGTCCTCCCGGTAGTCGACGTAGGCGCAGGCATAGAGATCGAGATCCCCGTCTGCATCGGTGTCACCCCAGCTCAGCCCGGTCCAGAAGCGCTCACCCACCATGCCTGAGGCATCACCCATGTCGGTGAACATACCACCACCATCGTTGGCATAGAGCAACAGCGGACCGTACTCGCTGACGGCCAGATCGGCATCACCATCGGCGTCGATATCTGCAAAAGCAGCGCCCAGACCACAGCCGCGACGATCAACCCCGGCAGCGGCGGCCTGTTCGGTGAATTGCCCGGCACCGCCGTTGATGAACAGGGCGTTGTGTGCAGGGGAGTTCGGCCACTCCTGTCGCGCCGACAGAGGTCCCGCCTCATTGACGGCAAACAGGTCGAGATCGCCATCACCATCAACGTCGGCCCAGGCGGCGCCGGAGCCCATGTCCTCGGGCAACTGGTGCGAGCGCGTCCCGTGGAAATGCTGGAAGGTGACTCCTGCCCCGGTGGCGGCGTCGACGAATTGCACGGCGGGGGCGCCGGCAGGCAGCTGCCGCGCCAGTTCCGACGTCAGCCCCAGCACGGGTGCACCCGGCACGTACTGGGCCGGCGGTGGGCGCAGCACCAGCAAGGCGGCACCTGTGGCGCCCAGGGCGACGGCACCGATGGCGACCCGCAACAGCAGCCGATGACGCCGCCGCGCCGGTCGCAGCCCGGGCATTCAGCCCTGCCCGTCAGCGGCCGGTACCAGCCCTACGCCACCCTCGATGAGGCGAATCGTCCCCTGCGCCTCGGACAATGTGGTCACGGGGGCCGTAATCGTATTGCCCTCGCCGAGAAGGAAGTTGAGCATGAACTGGTCGATCTTGCGATACCGCAGCCGGGCGTTCACGTGCAGCGTGCCCGTCTGGTTCAGCGGCAGTTCCACGGCGTGGGTTTCTTCCAGTTCCGGCGGCGCCGCTTCCGCCACCGCCGAACCGGCACAGGAAAAGGTGTAGGTCGCCTGATCGGCAAACCCCGGGAACAGCGACCGCTTGAAGCGGACTCCCACCATCTCCCAGAGATTGTGCCGATCGATGAGATTGCCGTACTGGTCGACGGCCTCCGCCTTGAAGATGAAACTGCCCGCCTCGATGAAGTGCGCTTCATCGAGGACCCCCGATTGGTAGACGATGCTGCCGTCGTCGGCGGTGACGATCAGCTCAACCCAGGCCTGGATGATGTCCAGCGGCCCCGTGGGGAAATCGTGCCCCGCTTTGTTGTTCGTCATGCGCACACCGATGCGCACCGGCTCATCGGCAGTGGCCGATTCGGGCAGGACCAACTCGATCGGTACGGCGGGCCCTTCCGTCCACTTGTGAGCAATCTCCGGTATGTCGACTTCACCCCGCAGCCAGCTTTCCGTGAGGCGCACATGTTCCTCGGCACCTGGCAGATCCATCAGCGTTGGAATGAACTGGTTGGCTCCGAGGAAGCGATGATTGCGGTGACTGCCGTCCTCGGTGGTGCGATTGTAGTCGGCCTCGTCGCCGCTGGCGGGCTCGGTTGACTGTGCCACGAGAGGCATATGGCACTCGCGGCATTCGATCGTCTGCTGTGCATCGCCGGGGTGGTTCCAGCGGCTCTTACGCCAGTTGTCATACTGGTTCTGCAGTTGCACCCAACCCACCTTGTTGATCTCGGCATCGATGAACTGCTTGTGGCAGGCGGCACAGAACTCCGGGCTCTTGAACAGCTGATGACTGAGACTCTGCACGTGCT
Organism: bacterium; assembly: GCA_027593305.1. Taxonomy (GTDB): domain Bacteria; phylum Latescibacterota; class UBA2968; order UBA8231; family UBA8231; genus UBA8231. The sequence continues at coordinate 897 of JAQCJA010000474.1, read as the reverse complement.
GCGCCGGATAGGCACGGATGAGAAAATCACGCAACAGACGCGGCACCAGCGCGTCGGGATTCTCCTGCACGGCCAGTTCCCAGGCATACCGCTGGGGTGGACGCAGCGTGTAGTCGGCGTTGCCCTTGACATCCGTTTCGACGATGGAGTGACAGGCGATGCAGGAGATGCCTTCCTGGTAGCCGGAAAGATCGGTCAGGTTTTCGGCGAAGATGTTCTTGGTACCGGAGAACAACGAAATCGGATCGTGACAGCCCCCGCAGTACCGTGTCGATACCGGCCCGTTCTGCTCCGCCATGACCCCCTGCACCTTCTGGAAGGCGGCATCCATCGACGCGTAGCGATGGGCGCTGACCTGCCATTCGGCGGTGATCTGTTCGTGACAGCCACTCGTGCCACACGACTGCGAGCCGGCCATCGACCGGGCATCGTAGGCCCCACCGGAAGCGGTCTTTGCCAGACTTGGCGCAAAGGGTCGATCGGCACCGTAACTCATGTCGTAGTCTGGCGGCAGCGCATTGACGAGGGCTGTGGGTTGGTAGATGAGACTGAGCACGGCAATCAGCGCGGCGCCGGCGCCGGTGATCACCAGGCTGCCACCGAGCCACCTGCGGCGCGACGCCTCAGCCTGGCCGCTGCGGCGGGCCCGCAGCCAGAGCACAACGACGTGTGGCAGCAGGGCGGCGATGATGGCAACGGTGCTGATGAGATGCAGCAGATCCCAGTCGTAGGAGATGCGGCGACCAAACAGGGACTGCCACGTCAGCACCAGTCCGGACACGCAGCACAGCAGCATCACCGCCAACGACAGGTACCCCGTGAGCCGCACGTGGGTCCAGGCGCCATCACGATTGTCTCGCCAGTGACGCCACTGATACACGATGTAGAGCAGCATCA
>JAQCJA010000473.1 GCA_027593305.1 bacterium | reverse complement strand
CGCCCTGGGGCTCACGGCGACAGTGATCGGCTTCGATCCGACCTCCGGGGTCAGCGTCGCTATCTTCGCCAACCTGGCCAGGTTCTCTTCGGGCGTATTGCACCTCGACTTCCAGCCCACGCCGGTCATCGCCCTGGCGGTGGCCAATGTGCTGATCTTCCTGGCGACGAATCTCATCTACTGGGGACAGCACATATTCACCGCGTCCTGGGTACGGCGCGAGGATCTGGCCACTTTCGGCACCTGCAACGGCGCCGTCAACGTGCTGGTGAACACCGTCGCCCTGCAGATCACCGGTGTCCTCATCAAACGGGTTTTCGACGGCAACTATGGCTTTGGTTTCGTCGTCTCCGCCGTGATCTGCGCCGCCGGTCTTCCCCTCTACGTGTGGGTCAGCCGGACCCGCGTGAGGGAGCTGGCCCTGGCCCCGGGGGCGCCCGCAGGGGGGCAGCAGCTGACGTAGAGCTGGCCAGCAGGCCAGCAGACGCTGCCCCGTTCGCCGCCAGCTGCCGTATTGAGGATTCCGGGCGCGCCCAAAGGGATGGACGTGCGCGAACCCCGATCGTCGTCAATATTCTGATTCCATAATGCAAAAAACGGACTCTCCGATCGGCATAGCCGGGGAATGCGCACTGTGGTCATAGATTTGAAGCGGTTTGGAACGGACCTGAAGGACGAAGATGAGGGCGAGCGCCGAGTCGCGGTTGACGATGATTCTTCAAGCGGCGGATGGGGTCGCATCGATCGGTTACCTCTCCCAGGAGCAGCCCTTCGAGGGACGCCGGGCCCAGGCAAAGCGACACAAGATGCTCAACATCCTGACCTTACTGCATGAGGGCGGGGCGCTCTACACCAACGACATCTCACTGCGGCTGGGACTGACTGCCTCCAACTGCAACTACCTCCTGGCGGAGCTGGAACGGCAGGGGTTGATCCACCGTGACAAGGAGACCCATCCCAGCGGCGGCCCGGTGTACCTCAATCGAGCCGTCCCTGCGGGGTTGTTCCCGAACCGACACTCAACAGTACAGGGGCCGGCAGACAGCCGGCCTCTTCTTTCATTTCTGTTTCCACAAATATTGAAGGAGAGTCGTACATGAGTGCTCACAGCCGTAGTCGGCTGCGACAAGCCGCCGGTGGCCGAGAGGGAAGCTGCAAACTCGGCCGTTGGGAAAGCGCAAACGGCGGAGGCCACGACGTACGCGGTAGCGGAGATGAGCCGCCTTGCAGACTCGCTGCGCGCCGCTGAGGCCGAAGTGCAGCGTCAGGATGAAAAGACCTTCCCGAACTACGAGAAGGCCCGGGCATCGCTGGCCTGGGTGGCGGCGCACAGCCAAGGAGGAGACGCGGGCGAAGACGCGCTCCATGATCGATGTGGCGGATTCCTCGATCGCAGGCGCCGAGCGGCTGCTGGCGGCTGCCCCGAGAGGGAAGGAGAGCGCACAGGAGATCGAACTGATTCAGGGCGATCTGACGCAACTGCGCACCCGTCTCGATCCTGCCCGCCAATTGCTGGGGCAGGAGCGCTTCAAGGAAGCGCAGGAAGCGGCAAGCAAGATCCGCATGGATGCCGATCGTTTGTCCGTGGAGAGTGCAGGGTGCTATCGATCGCGTCGAGGCGCTGAAGGCCAAGAGCGGTCGGCGACGCTCGGCTAGCTGATTCGGTGCCAGTCCCCCGGCGTCGGCGGCGCGCCTTTGCCACCGCCGCGTCGCGGACGGCCCGCGGTGGATCTGGGTTGGCTGACCTTCGACGGCCGGCCCTACTGCAGCGGTGCCCCGCGCGTCATGACGGTGACGCGGGTCCGGGGGGAGGTCTCGGCTGACGCCTGGAACGTCAACTGCAGCGCATTCGCGCCGGCCTTCAGCTGCGGCATGGCGTTCAGCTGGCACTGCTCCAGAAGCTCCCCGGTGGCGCTGTACAGCCGGCAATCACCGTCGGCACCGACCTCGACATAGGTGCCGCTGGTCACCTCGACTGGCAGCGTCACGTCATCGTCGCCGATACGCAGCTGGGGTTGGCTCAGGCTGGCCTGCTCCAGCGGCAGGGCGTGTACGGCACGCAGATCGCAGGTGATGGCATCGCCCGGTGGCAGGTTGTTGCACCAGATGGTCAGCGACTCGACGACCGGGTAGTGCACGGTCTCGCGGTACACGGAGTAGCCGCCCGGATAGGGCCAGGCGTAGTCGGCGTAACGGTCGGAATCGTGCTCGATGAGCTCGAAGTAGCGCCAGCCCTCGAAGTCGACGATGACGTAGTGCTCGCCGACAGCGCCGGAGATGTGATCGGGGCTCTGCATCTGGAAGTTCAGCACCTCCCCCTTGCCGTCGCCGCGCACCCAGACACCAAGTCCCTGTTGCCCGCTCAGGTCCAGGGGTGGATCGAAGACTTTGGTAAACTGCGCCCAGGCACCGCGCCCTTCGGCGTTCTCGTTGGTCGCCGTCAGGCGTCCCAGCACCAGTTGACCCTCGGTCACCGGTTCGAGACGGGCGCTGACCCCGGCGGCAGTTGCCGCTGGGGCAAACTCATCGGCCCGATCGAACTGCGCCAGGGTGACGTGCCCGGGGCTGTCGTAGGGCGCCGCCGCCATCAACGCTTCCAGGCGCATCCTGGGAGGCTGCGCCGCGTACGGGTTGTCGACCGTCCAGCGTTGGCTCAACTCATCGTTGGCCTGGGCCGTGTGTTTGGTGATGACGAGGGGCCGCATCGCCCATTCATCGGACCCGAGCGCTTCGAGGGTGAATTCGGCGCGTGGCTGGCGCAGACGCGCCTTGACGGACTCGGGGAAGTACCCCGCATGGCGCAGGGCCTCGTACTGCTTGACGATGGCCGCCAGGCGCTGGTGGCCCGGTCGCTGGGGATCGTACCCCTGCAGCGACAGGCCCGAATCCGTCCCCAGGGCCTTGGCGACCCAGTACTCGATGTCGTCGGGATAGGTGGGTTCCACCTGGGCCGGCTGCCAGTCCTTGAAGCCCCACCAGCCGAGGTTGCTGGGCAGGAAGATGCGGTCGTTGCCACGGTTGCCGGCGACGTGCTGATCGATGAACTGCTTGTGCGACCGGGTCGGATGGTCCCAGGCACCGTGCCGCGAGCGCAGGAACCACAGGTGGTGGTGGAAGGTGCTGTATTCCATGGCCGCCGGTCGCTCCAGACCCTTCCACAGCTCCCAGACGTACTGGGAGCCGTAGTGCCAGGAGTTCTCACTGCCACCGAGGATATCCTCGCCATCCAGCGCGTCCAGGTAGAGTGCATCGAAGCCACAGGCGTTGTAGAATGCCGCGTTTGCTGCGGCCACCTCCTGCAGGAGCGTCGTCTCCGGATCGGGGACAAAGAGCCCGAAGCACTCCTTGAGGTGGTGGACGCTGGCGCCCGCCTTGTGCACGGCAGCCGTCGTGCCGAGGGCGCCCCGCTGGCATTTGGTGAAGGCATAGGGGGGCTGGTCGGACAACTCGCTGTAGACGATCAACTCGTCGTCCACCTGGAGCGTGACGCTGTTGCGCACGAAGAACCCGGTAATCAGCGACATGCCGGAGGTGCTCTCGACAACGGGAACCGCCGTCGCGTCGGCGGCCAGATCAGTGGCGAGCGTGAAGGAAGCGTCATTGGCCAGACGTGGGTCGGGCACCGGCGTGACCCAGCGGCTGGCTTTGTCGATGAAGAAGGCATAGGGGTGCATACCCACGTAGATCCCTTCCTCATGGAGCCGGTCGATGACGGCCTTGATGCTGGCGATGCCGCGTGGATAGAGGTCCCGATTGGGCTCGCAGTCACCAAAGCGGTAGGTGCCGCGCCCGCCGTGGATCTGCACCTGGTTGAAGCCGATGCTCTTCAAGGTGCGGATCATCTCCTCGACGTTCTCCTCGGTGGGATTGGCGAAGAGGTAGGAGGAGCGGCCGATGGTGGAATCCATTGCCCATGGGCCACCGACGGCTGACTTGGGCAGGTCGGGCGCGGCGGCGACGACCTCCTTGAGCACGTCCCGCATCTGCGCTGTCGGACAGCCGACGAGGGCGGCAGCGGCGCCGACGATGCCGAAGCGGCGCACACTGTGGGCGCGCAGACGGCTGTTGAGGCCTGGCA
>JAQCJA010000472.1 GCA_027593305.1 bacterium | reverse complement strand
TGGCATGCGGCGGGAGAACCAGAAGTACGACTTCAGTTTTCGTCATGGCCGCATGGACTGCATGATGGTGCGCATGATCTACTTCATCCACGACAACGACGCGGCCGGTGGCGCTTTCACCGTGGTGCCCGGCACGCACAAGTCCAATCTGCCATGCCCGTACGACACCAACCCGGATACGGAGCCGGGGACCGTGTCCCTCGAGGTGAAAGCGGGGGACGCGATCCTGTTCACCGAGGCCTTGCGTCACGGTGGCCGCACCAACCTGTCGGCGCAGACGCGCAAGACGCTGCACGTAGGCTACGGTCCGTACTGGATGCAGTCGCAGAACATCTCCACCATGGATGAACCGCCGCACATCACTGAGTCGACGCGGCAACGCTGGACTCCCGAGCAGCGGGCGCTGTTCCAGTCCTGGGCGGACAAGGAATAAGTCCTGCATGCAGGAAGGGGATCTCACACACGACGAGATCAACGCCGCCCTGGAACAGGCGGAGAAGACCATCATCTTCGCCCGACAGAATCGCCTCCGTGACGGCGTGCTGTTGCCCGACGACAAACTGCCCAGATTCCACGCCGGACACGACAGCGTCCGGTTCTTCTACTCCGCCGTGCGCCAGCTGCCGGAGTATTTCCTCGACGCCATGCTGGCCCGTGACATCTCTGTCACTCTCGTTGTCGGCACCGGCATGTTGTGCTTTCGCGATGTACGCAACTGGTGCGCGGTGCATGCAGGGCGCACGCGGCGCACGATCTATCTGCCCGAGCGCATCCTCGAAGTGGCGCACAACAATTGCTACGACTACTGGTCCATCGCGCACATTCTGGTGACGCAGGGCTGGAAGCTGCTCGATTTCGCCCTGTTGCGTGAGATGATCGAGGCGGTACGACAACAGTCCATGGAGAGCGGCATCACCGTCGTGGGTCACGCCGCCTTCCGCCGCCTGCTCAAACGGTTCAACCGCCATCGCTCCACGTACGAGAGTCCGGCCCTGCGGGCACAACGTGACAGCAGTGGCATACCGGATGCACCGATCAACGAAGCCGAGGCCTTCATGCGGCAGTACGAGCCGCGCTTCGTCTACACCCTCTCGTCGATTCTGCGCAGCGGCGGCGCCCAGATCAGTTCCATGGGCGCCCACGTCCTCGGCGCCAACGCCGCGGACCTGCTGGAGCAGATCCGCGACCTGCGCCAGCAGGACGACGACGCGCTGTCGTCCGACGCGGTAGCCAAACTGCTGTGGGACGACTACTTCGAGACAACAGGGGCACAGCAGCAGTCAGAGCATCTGTTCAAAGAGATGGGATTTCCTGACTTCTTCCTGCTCGATCGCGACATCCTGCATCCGGCGGCTCGCGACATGGCAGAGGCTGCAGGCCAGCAGGTGGAGCCGCAGAACATGGCGCAGGCGCGCCACGACTACCGCGACAGCCAGCGCTTCGGTATCGGCGTCGGTTTCGCCCTCGAGCGGCTGCTGGCGCAGGCGCCGCGCTTTGGTGCCGACGGCATTCTGGGTCTCATGGAGGAGGTCGAGGCTCCCCTGTTCGAGACCGGGCAGATCGACAAGCCACTCGAAGAAGCAGCCCGAGGGGTGGGGAGCCATTCGAGCCAACCGGCGGAGTTCTACGTGTACCTGGGACGTGGTCTGGATCTCATCCGCTTGCGCGACACCCTCGAGTTCTGGCGGGCGGCGGGGACAGGGGAGCATACCCTTCGGCTGCAGGATCTGGATGTGTTGAAGAGAGTGGCAATCACACTCTCCGCCGCCAGGACCGTGACCTTCGACACCACCGTCATGCAGGTCATCGATGAGGCGAACAGCATTCACAAGCTGATCGTCACGCCCCAATCACCAGCCTCCGCCTCGCCGGCGTTGCGGGCGCTGATCATCGGCGAGGCGCACCGACTGCTCGACGCCAACCTGGAAGAGGATGAGCGCGTGCCATCGATCCCGGCGCGTCAGGAGGTGTGGCGACACATGGCGGCGCGGCTCGATACGCCCGTCGTCGAACCGGATCTGCAGCCAGGGGTCACTGTCTGGCAGCTGTTGACAGAGCAACTGGAACTGGCCCTCGTGCGCGCCGTGGTGAGCCTGGATCTCGTGCCGGACTACCCGCGCGAAGTGGCGCGGCTGGTACGTCGTGGCCAGGTCGGACGCCGTGCGGTGCAGCAATACATCAAGGGCCTTGAGGCGACGGCGGCTGAGGGCGCGGACCTCTCGGAACGGGAGGCGGTACTGGCCATGGCACGGCGGGCCCTGGCAGGGGACGATCCGGCAGCAGATGGAGCCGAAAGCGGTGAGGTCGATGAGATCCTTGTCGGTGTCGTGCAGCTCGTAGAGGTTCTGCTCGGCCGCATTCCCGAACGTTATCACGCCTGCACCAGCGGCAAGGTGTCCCCCATACGCCGGGTGATGAAGCAACTGCAGGATACCCGTCGACGGCACCCGACGTCGCCCGAACTGCTGGGTTACCTGTCGATGATCCTGGTGCGCCTGGCGGACGAGGGCGACTTCGATGAAGTCGCGCTGGCGTTGGCGGAAGAGATCAGCGGCAAGTCGCGCGAACTGCTGCTGCAGCCGCGGCTCGTGTTTCAGGGCGACTGAGCCCGAGACCAAAGGCCCGCACTGGATCAGATCTCGCGATCCAGCCACAGACCGTGGCGGAACTTGCGTCACGTCAGCAACCCCTGAACGACACTGAGCAGGACCAGAGCAATCCACAGGCCCTCTTCCTGCAGGCCCATGGAGAAGGCCAACAGATATCCCAGGGGCAGACGCACCACCCATTGAGCGATGATCGTGTAGTACAGTGCTGGCCTGGTGTCCCCCGCTCCGCGCAGTGCGCCACCGGCGGTGATCCCCAGGCACATGAAGGGCTCGGCGAGGGCCACAGCCCACAGATAGATCACGCCGATGCTGATGACCTCGGGGATTGTGGTGAACAGTTCCATGAAGGGCCGCGCGAAGATGACCACGGGCAGACCACACAGGATCATGGCAACAACACCCAGCACGTTGGTTGCGGCACCGTGCTCGACGGCGGCCGAGCGGGCCCCCGCCCCCAGGCGGTTGCCCACGAGGGTTGTTGCCGCCGTGCCAAAGGCCAGGGAGGTGCGGCGCAACAGGCGTTCGATCTGGTTGCCGATGGAGTATGCTGCGACGAGTTTGGCGAAGATCAGACTCGAACCGTTGCGAAACAGGCCCTGCAATGCAGAGGGCACGCCGATACGCAGGATCCGGCGGGCCAGACCGGCATCGAGACGGTAGGAGGTGTCCGGCAGCAAGCGCAGGCGGAAACGGCCGGTGTAGAGCAGGCCGATTCCCACAGCGAGGCCACAGAAGCCACCGATGAGATCGCCAGCGGCGGCGCCGGGCACGCCCCACGCCGGGAGCCCGAAACGACCGAGTACCAGAGCGTAGGTGGCGCCCACTTTGATGAGGCTCGCGAGGATGTTGATGTACAGTGGCGTGCGGGCGTCGCCGGTGCCGTAGAAACAGCTGTTGACGGCATGGTTCAGGCTCAGCACGACCATCCCGGTGAAGAACACCCGCAGGTATACCACGCCCAGTTCGACCACGGCGGGCGCCAGCGACATGGCTTCCAGGCAGAGCCGGGCAGCGAACCAGCCGACGATGCTGAGGCTGCCCGTGATGAGGGTAACGAGGGTGAAGGCCTGTTTGGCCGTGGCGCTGGCTTCACGCAGGCGGCCACCGCCGATGTGCTGGGCGACCATGGCGAAGGCGCCCGTCGTCGCTGAAACCATGACGACGCCGAGCACCATGGTGAACAGGCGCGCCATACCGACGGCGCTGATGGCATCCGCGCCCAGGCGACTGACGACAAAGATGTCAGCGATGCCGACGAGTGTGTCGATCTGCGACGACAGCGCCACCGGTACGGCGATGGCGAGGATTTGCCGGTTCTGCGAGACCGGTAGGGTTTGGGATGAAGTGCGCACAAGCAGGCAACGAAAGCCCCTGCCGCGGGCGTGTCCAGTGATTGCCCCTGCTGCCACCGCCCGCTAGATTGGCAAACTTTCCCATACACGTTACCCGGCGAGCCCATCTGTTGACCGAAA
>JAQCJA010000471.1 GCA_027593305.1 bacterium | reverse complement strand
CCGGTCCTACCCAAAACACCTGAGAGAAGCCATGCCGCAGTGGAACGCAGTGGGTCGCCCCGCAACCGAGCTGGACACGCCCGTCCTGCTCGTTGACATGCCGACGCTGGAGAGCAACATCCAACGCATGGCGGCGACCATGGTGCACGAAGCCGGGGTGCAATGGCGCCCGCACATGAAGGGCATCAAGACCCCCGCCATTGCCCACATGATGCTGCGTGCCGGGGCTGTGGGCGTCACGTGCGCCAAGCTCGGGGAGGCAGAAGTGATGGCTGCCGGCGGTGTCCAAGACATCCTCGTCGCCAACCAGGTCGTGGGCGCACGCAAGATCGCGCGTCTGCTACATCTGCAGCGCCAGGCGGATGTCGCCGTCGCCGTTGATGACTTCGACAATGTCGAGCAGATCGATCGGGCCGCATGTGATCTCGGCGTGTGTGTGCGCCTGCTGGTGGAGGTGAATGCCGGCATGGACCGAGCCGGTGTCGAACCGGGGGCACCCGCACTGGCGCTGGCCCGGCATATCGCCGGTCGCCAGGGCGTACGCTTCGCGGGCCTGACGGCCTGGGAGATGCTGGCCCTCCGGGTCACCGAGCCGGAGGCCAAGCGACGTGCCGTGGCGGCGGCACTGGATCCGGTCATGGAGACGGCGGCACAGTGTCGCGCCGCAGGGCTGCCGGTGGATATCATCAGCACGGGTGGTACCGGAACCTACTGGGTCAGCGCCTTTCATCCGGGCGTCACCGAGGTGCAGGCGGGCGGCGGCGTGTTCCGCGATCTCGTCTACCGCAATCAGTACGGTCTCAACCTGCCCTGTGCGATGACCGTGCTGTCGACGGTGACGAGCCGACCGACGCCGACGCGGATCATCTGTGACGCCGGCAAAAAAACAATGAGCGCCGACTCGGAAACGCCGCAGTTGCTCGACGTGGGACCGGTGCGGGCGGCGTCGTTCTCCGCCGAGCATGGCAAGATCGAACTGGAGAACGCCACCGAGTCGCCGCGGGTGGCCGAATTGCTGCGCTTTGTGCCCGGGTGTGTCGACACCACGGTGGTATTGCACGACGAGATCTACGGCGTGCGTGATGGCATCGTCGAGACCGTCTGGCCACTGCTGGCGCGGGGGCGACTGCAGTAGGCGACGTGACCGCAGGTATGATGACTGGAGATATGATGAGCGCAGATATCCTGGACAATGGCCTGGTGCAGCTGAAGCTGGACGAGTCCTCTCATGCGGATGGCAATGAGTACTGGCTGGCGGCGATCGCAGTGGCGTCGCCAACAGGCTGGCGCCCGTTGCTTGAGGCGTCGTCCGCACGGGAGTTCACCACTTCCCTCGGCGCGATCCCGGCGCAGCAACGCAAGATCGAGCGCCGCGACGACGGCGGCTTCGAAGTGTGGATGGCCGGCGAGGGTGATGGCTGGAGGGCCTGGGAAACGATCACCCTGGCCAGCGGCGAGCCCTGGGTCCGCCGCACCCAGACCTACCGTTTCCTGCGTCCCCGTGAGGTGGCCATTTGCCCCGGTTTCCGCCTCACGGCTCCGGATACAGCGACCTACACCTATGGCCTGCGGGCCCACGAGGTGCCGGCGACGCAGGCGCCCGCCTGCCGACTCCCCGTCGACTGGGCCCTGCCCTTCCCTTTCCATGTGTGGCACGACGATGACGTCGTGGCCCTGTATGGCCTGGACAAGCGCACCTGTGCCGGCACGCTGGACTGCGCTGGCGCCGCAGCCGACGGCAGTCTGGAGATCGGCGTGTATTACCCGGACACGGGCCCACGGTCAACCATCCTCTATCGCGGTCCGGGGCAGCCGGATCTCATCACGATGGACGCCGGCGATGAAGTGACCCTCACCGAGGTCATCGGCGCCGCGCGCCTGGGACCCGGGCAGGTGCCCCTGCTGGAGGCGGAACGCCTGGCCGCTTCCCTGCTGTTGTGTGAGCCACAGGTGCGGCCCGATCTGGCCCAGGTGGCGCGGGGCATCGCTGCTTTCTACGACCACTGCGAGCTCTGGGAGCCGGATGCCCTCGGACAGGGACGCGGCTGGTTTTCCAACATGTGGGTCCACACCCAGACCGGCGAGGCCCGCAAGCGCGGCGAAATGAGTGGGTATTTCGATCTGGGCTGGGGCGAGGGTATTGCCGTGGAGATGTGGCAGGGCGCCGTGCGCTACTGGCAGCGCACCGGGGATGCGGGCCTGTTGCCATACATGACCCAAATGAGCCGAAGTCTGCACTTGTTCCGCCGCGGCGACGGTCCGGATGCTCCGTACTTCGATCGCTCCGACGGTACTCGTTTCGGCGACTTCCTCCTCGACCATCAACCGGGCAGCCGCATCTGGACCCACTGTATGGGCCATACCGGCAGTCAACTCCTGCAACTCTACCAGCGTGCGCCCGACTACCCGGCACCGGCCGCCCGGCAGGCCTGGCTCGACGCCGCCACCTCCATGGCCGGTTTCCTCGCCCGGCATCAAGGCGCTGACGGCGATGTGCAGGATCTCTTCGATGAAGAGAACCGTGAGTTGAACAGCAAGCCCCACCGCGTCACCGCCCGGGTGGTGGTCTGCAGCCTGTGGACCCGACTGGGTGCCATCACCGGCGACGACACGTGGATCGAGCGCGCCATGGCCCTCGCCCGCGCCGTGGCCCCGGAGATCGCCCGGTTCGAGTATTACAATCAGATGGTGGATGCCAGGCCGCAGGCGGCGGAATGCACCGACGGCGAAGCCGCCTGGTACGCCCTGGAGGGTCTGGAGCCTCTGTTCGCTGCCACGGGTGATGCCGATGTGCTGACCTCGTGCCGTCAGGCGACCGCCTTTGGTCTGGCCTGGACCTACTTCTACGATCTGCCCAACGCCCACCGGGGCGTGGCCCGGGGCGGTCAGGCGTGCCGCATGAACGACTTCCCCCTGCTCTACCCCATCGGCCCGGCCAAGGCCATCGGCCCCCTGCTGGGCCTGGCCCGCGCCACCGGGGATCGGTTCTTTGAGCAGATGGCCGGCGAGATGGCCACCTTCATCGGCCACTGGCAGATCGATGCCGCCGGGAAGCCCTGGCACGGGGCCATCATCCACGCTCTGGGTCAGTATTCGGGACAGCATTGGGGCCCCGATCTGGCTGGTCAGGTGGATACAGGCATGGCCACCGGGAACGGTCTGGCCGCTATCGAGGCCTGGCTGGAGCACGAGGGCACCTGGCTGGGGTAGCCTGAGGCTGCCCGGTGCAGTCTCACCCGACGGGAGTGGCTGGGGGTAGTCCAGTCGCGCGTGATTGCCATTGAACAAGCGGAAGCCAAGGGCACGATCACTCTCAATAGCCTGGAAAAAGCAGCGCAAGCACTGGATTGCCGTCTGATCTATGCCTTGGTGCCAAAACAATCTTTTGCGGATACAGTCGAAAGACGAGCTTCCAGCGGGGCAAAAAGGCGCCTGAAATCCGCAAGCCATACCATGGCGTTGGAAGCGCAGGGCGCGGACGATGCGGATGAGAGCGAGCAACTCAAGCCCCTTGAGGCGTAGTACAACGCGCCGGCGCGGAAGCCATCCTCGGGGTCACTCAACCGCCGGCGCACACGCCGCCCGGTCCGCCGTAGCAGATTTCTCCTTCAGGCCAGAGCTCGTAACCAGGGCTGACACACGCCACCCTGCGGAGTGGGTGGGTGGGCTTTCTCGGAGGCAGGGCACCACGCGCGTGAGGTCGACTGGATATCGTTGGTAAACAGCGGCACGTCCGCGGGCTGGGCCTCCGCGCAGCAGATCGACGAGACGGGCCCCAGAGTCAGCGTTTCAGCTCAGGTCATGGCCAGGCAGGTGCTCTTCGGCTCGGTGTTCCGTGGTTCACGTTGGACGGACGCCCTGCGTGGCGGCACCATTGGCCTGCGCATCGGTGCCGGGGGCACACTGTTCTATCCACTGAGTGTCGCTGCCGGGCCGGACGGCCGCATGTACGTGCTGGACGCCGGTCACGCGCGGGTCGTTGTGTTCGAAAGACTGGCGGGAATGTGGGGGTATTGAACCCACCCAGCGTGGTATCAGCACACCGCAACGGATTTGAAGTCCGCGAGGGCCACCAGAGCCCCATCCA